>CBEVZO010000329.1:0-5125 GCA_965554365.1 uncultured Anaerolineae bacterium | reverse complement strand
CGGGCAGTTGGAGCATCAGTTCGAGCTGGACGGCGGCTACGACTACGAAACGCGCACGCAGCAAGTGCTGACCGGGTTGGGTTTCCGCCCGAACGATTACCAGATGCCACTGACGCATCTTTCCGGTGGACAGCAAACCCGCGCGCTGCTGGCGCGGCTGTTGCTCGAAGCGCCGGATTTGCTGGTGTTGGATGAGCCGACCAACCATCTCGACATCAACGCGATTGAATGGCTGGAAAGTTTTCTCAAGGCGTGGGGCGGCGCGGTGCTGGCTGTCAGCCATGATCGCTATTTCATGGACAGCGTGATCACCGTGATCTGGGAGATGGCCTGGGGCGGTATCGAGGTTTATCGCGGCAACTACAGCCACTATCTGCGCCAGCGCACCGAGCGTCACGACCGCCGCCGCAAAGAGTATGAAACGCAGCAGGCGTTCATCGCCAAAGAGGAAGACTACATTCGCCGCAATATCGCAGGGCAGAACACGGCCCAGGCGAAAGGTCGTCTGCGCCGCCTGGAACGGCTCAAGCGCGACAAACTGATCGAGCGCCCGCGCGACGAACACACGATCAACGTGGGACTAAACACCGACCTGCGCAGCGGCGACAAAGTGCTGATGACTTACGATCTACGGGCGGGGTATTATCCTGAAGCGCCGCTGGTGACTGTGCCGGATATCACGCTGTATCGCGGCGAGGTCGCGGCGATGATCGGGCCGAACGGCGTGGGCAAGACGACGCTGGTCAAAACGCTGCTCAAGGAGCTACAAGCGCTGCGTGGGAGTTCGCGGGTAGGTGCGGCGGTCCAGCCGGGTTATTTTGCACAGGCGCACGAGGGCTTGAACCCGGAAAACGCGGTGATCGACGAACTGCTGCGCGTGCGACATCTGCCGATCAGCGAGGCGCGCAACTACCTCGCGGCATACCTGTTTATCGGTGAGGAAGTGTTCCGCCCGGTGAGTACGCTCAGCGGCGGAGAGCGCGGGCGCTTGGCACTGGCAAAACTGGCGCTGGACGGCGCGAATTTCCTGCTGCTGGATGAGCCGACCAACCACCTCGATATCCCCAGCCAGGAGATTTTGCAGGAAGTGTTGGCGCGGTTCAACGGCACGATCCTGTTGGTCAGCCACGACCGTTACCTGATCGACGCGCTGGCAACACAAATTTGGGATGTGCAGCCAGGCCGGATGACCGTGTTTGAAGGTTCGTACCGCGCGTTTTTGCAGTCGCGCGAACTGACGCGGCAGCGCGAACGCGAAGCACAGGCCGCCGCCGAGGGACAAGTGGTAGCTCCTACTGCGCGCAAATCCAAGAACGGGAAATCCAGCAAAACGGGTCTGACCGCGTATCAGCGTCAGCGCCGGTTAGAAGCATTGGAACAGACGATTCAGGAGCTTGAAACGCGGTTGGCGGCGCTCACCGACGAACTCGACAACGCCAGTCATCAGGGCGCGGTGGATCGTGTGCGTGCGCTGGGCGAGGCGTATACCACGACCGAAAGTGAACTCGACACCGCGCTGAGCGAATGGGATGCGCTGGCCGATTGACAGGTCGTCAGGTCGTCATAGGGGAAACAGTCAGGTGGGGGCGCAACTTGCTGCGCCATCCGTTTGACCGAAAACCCCACGCAAGTTACAATGATCATGTTATATGAATGCATAATCAATAACATCATTAATCTTTGGGAGGGATTGCCGTGGGTCGTTGGTCTGGGAAATACGTGATCGGCCTCACGGGCAACATCGCTATGGGCAAAAGCCTGGTGCGCCGCATGTTGGAGCATCTGGGGGCGTACACGATTGACGCCGATGGACTAACCCATCAAGTGATGGCGCCGGGCGCACCAGCATATAAGCCGACCATCATGACGTTTGGTCAGTGGATTCTGGATTCTGAAAAACGCATTGATCGGGCCAAGTTAGGGGCGGTCGCTTTTGCCCATCCTGAAGCGCTGGCTCGTTTAGAGGCGCTGACACACCCGATCATCGGGCGCGCGATTGACACGCTGATTCAGCGCGCACGGCATGAGATCGTGGTGGTTGAGGCGATCAAGCTGCTTGAGGGTGCGATGGCGAAACAGGTCGATACGGTCTGGGTCGTGGACGCCAGTGAAGAAAAACAACTCGAACGGTTGGTGGGCAAGCGTGGTCTGTCGCGTTTGGAAGGCCTCAAGCGCATCCGCGTGCAGAATCCGCAAGTGGACAAGCTCTCAAGTGCCAATGTCGTGATCACCAACAACGGCACGCCCGAAGAAACATGGGCACAGGTACAGGCGGCATGGACGCAGATCGAAGGCGCAGAAGCCGCAGCCGAAGCGCAAGATGCGCGGATTGAGGTTGCGAAACCAGCGGCCTCGGCTCGGCCCGCCGTTACTCCTGCTCCCGGCAAAACGTTTGATTTCGACCAGTTGGAGATCGTGCGCGGCAAGCCTGGCAATGCCGAACAGATCGCGCAGATGGTTCAGCAACGCCTGGGTAAAACTGTCACCCGCGCGGATGTGCTGATGAAGTCCTACATGCTGGCGATGGCCGGGAATACGCCGGTCGGGCTGGTGGGCTTCGTGGTCGAAAATCTGGTTACGCGCTGCGACGAGTTCGTGATCATCGACAATGCGCCGATTACGCCAGTAGCTGGGGCGCTCATCAAAGCGATTGAACACGCCTCGCGCGAGTTGCAGAGTGAGGTCGGGTTTATCTTCCTGCCGCCCAACGAACCGGCAGAAATCGGAACTGTGCTGGAACGCGCCGGATACGAGAAGCGCGAAGTCGAGGAAATCAAGGTTCCGGCCTGGCGTGAAGCCGCGCGTGAAGCGCGTCCTGATGGGTATACGATCTTCGCCAAGAAACTACGCGCGGAGCGAGTGCTTAAGCCGCTGTAACGCGCGCCAGCTTACACACGAGGTTAGACTGTGGAACGCTTGAAAGAACAACCGGGCATCGGCCCGCTGGTGCAATTGATCGAAACATGGCCGCGTCTCACGGCGTGGATTGTCCTCTCGGTGGGCTGTGTCGCGCTGCTGGCCTATGAAGCGCGCGACGTGGGCCTGACCACTGGCAACTGGATCGCGTTGATCGTGGCGACGGTGCTGGTCGCTGGCTTGTGCATCTGGATCGTCAGTTGGGAAGAAGACGAGGACGAGGCCGCTGCGCAAGCTGCCGATGATGCCTCCGCCGCCGAATAGGACGCCTGATCCCTCAGGATTACGCTCACTAGCCCGTCGCCGCCACGCTGACGGGCTTTTTTTGTTTGGGGTGCGGGGCGGGGTGCGCTATGCTAGATGAAAGCCTCTGGAGATCGCACACCGCCTGTCCTTGAGGGGCGCGGGCTACCAAAAGACGAAGTACCTTCATGCAGCTTAAGAAATTAGCGCGGATATCCGGTGTGCGCAGAACGACCTCACCTCCCTCGGTCCCCCCTCTCCAGCCAAGCTAGAGAGAGGGGGGAAGATGCTCCCGCCGCGCGCCTGACTCCCCCTTGCTCCATCTCGGTATGGGGGCGTGACCTGCGGTCACGTGGGGTCAGGGGGGATAGGGGCCAGTTTTCAGGCAGACCGATATCCGTATCAATTTCTTAAAAAGCATGAGCGTCCTTTGGTTTTGAGTAGCTGCGGGGTTCACTCCGCAGCGATCTGCGCAACCACAAATGGTTATTTTTATAGCAGGAGCAACCACCATGAACTTAAGCACCGTGACCATCGAAAAACCGGAAACGTTGAATTTCATCCTGGGACAAAGCCACTTCATCAAAACCGTTGAAGATATCCACGAGGCGCTGGTGAACGCGGTTCCCGGCATCACGTTTGGGCTGGCGTTCTGTGAAGCGTCCGGCCTGTGCTTGATCCGGCACACCGGCACGGACGACGACCTGCGCGCGTTGGCGATCAAGAATGCCGAGGCGCTCGCTGCCGGGCACTGTTTCATTCTGTTCCTGGGCGATGGATTCTTCCCGATCAATGTGCTGAACACCGTGCAGCAGGTCCCCGAAGTCGTGCGCATCTTCTGCGCGACGGCGAATCCCACTGAGGTGATCATTGCGGAAACGGAACAAGGGCGCGGCATTCTCGGCGTGATCGACGGCTTCGCGAGCAAGGGCGTTGAAGACGAGGACGGCATCGCGTGGCGCACCGAGTTTTTGCGCAAGATCGGCTATAAGCTGGGCTAGTTTTGGCGTATAACCTGCACAGGAGATGTTGCTTGCAGACCGTGTGCAATCTACAGGAGTAAATCATTTACATGCCATACCAAATTGAACCTTTTGACCAGTATCTCGACGAGCACCGCGACCGGTTCTTAGCCGAGTTCGGGCAGTTCATCGGGCAGATCAGTGTCGCCGCCGATGGGCGCGGCATTTCTGCGATGGCGCAGTTAGTCGCCAACCGCTTCAAACAGTTGGGTGCGGACGTGACAGTGTACGAAACGCCTGGTTCCCCGGTGGTCTACGCGGAAATCGGCCCGCAGGACGCTGCCCGCACGCTGATGATCTACAACCATTACGACGTGCAACCGGAAGACCCGGTCGATCTGTGGGACACGGAACCGTTCGATATGACAATCAAGGACGGCGTGATCTACGGACGTGGGACGTGTGACGACAAGGGCGAACTGCTCACACGTATTCAGGCGGTCGAAGCGTGGCTCAAAACACAGGGCGAACTGCCCGTGCGTATCAAGTGGGTGGTTGAGGGTGAAGAAGAAATCGGCAGCATTCACCTGGAAGAATGGGTCGATGAACACGCGGCGATGCTCGCGGCTGACGGTATTCTGTGGGAAGGTGGCAGTTACAACGAGGCCGGTCGCCCGGAGTTTGGACTTGGCGGTAAGGGAGTGGCGTATTTTGAACTGCGCGTCACCGGGCCGAGCCACGATCTGCACTCGTCGGTCGCGCCTATTGTGCCGAATCCGGCGTGGCGCTTGGTGTGGGCGCTCAGCACGCTCAAGGACGCGGACGACAACATCACACTCGATGGCTATATGGAGCATGTCACACCGCTGGATGATGACACCTGGGACCGCATCGACGCTGTGCCGATGGAATTCGAGAAGATGCGCGCACGGTGGGGCATACCGCAGTGGCTCAATGGTCTGGACGATCACGCCGCGCGCCGCCGCTATCTGGCTGCGCCCACG
>CBEVZO010000328.1:0-5138 GCA_965554365.1 uncultured Anaerolineae bacterium | reverse complement strand
GCGAATTACGAGCAAGCTTTGCAGTTGCTGCTTTAGCGACTTTGCAATCGCCCTGACCCTAAAACTGATTTGGCAGCCAACCAGAACTGTTTTATACTACACTAGACTTTTTTCCTTCACCCTAATAAATCGAGACTGCTAATGCCCCGCATATTCGTTTCTTATAGTCGGCAAGATAGAACTTTCGCTCAAAGCATAGTCAACGATTTAGAACGGATCGGGGCAGATGTCTGGATCGATTACAATGATATTCGCCCAGGACACCCGTGGCCCAAAGAAGTGAAGGATGCTTTAGGTATTTGCGGCCTGATGCTACTTATTCTCTCTCCGAAATCAATGGACTCTGAACATGTTGAAGAAGAATGGCGCTACTTTCAGAATCAAGGGCGTCTGATTATCCCACTACAATTGTACCCGACGAGAGTACCCCCTGGAATCCGAGAACTGCAATATATCGACTTTCATGCCCAAGAATACAAAGTTGCATTTGCGCAATTGCATTTCGAGTTGCTGCAACAGGAGATCTCATTGGAACCTCTTTCAACACCCAATGTGCAAGTTCCGATTCCCCGACAGCCGCCATTAAAAGTCCAAAGACCTACCCGTTCTCGTCCCCGCTGGATTGTTAGCGCAGTAGTAATCGCACTTTTAATCGTGGGCATAGTTTTCGTTACGCAAGTTTTCCAAGACTCCAATGGTACAGACAAGACACTCCTACGGGCGATAGAACGAGCGCAAGATTTTTTTGAGGGAAACGCAGACTGGGAAGCTTATATCTCAAATTACAGAGGGATTGAACTTGCGCTCGTACCAGCCGGGTGTTTCATGATGGGCAGCGATAGTGGCGACACTGATGAAAGCCCGCCACATCGCGTGTGTTTTTCCAAACCGTTCTGGATAGGGCGTACAGAAATAACCAATGCGCAATATGGCTCAATTGGCGCATTTTCTGGCGATCAACGCCCGCGCGAAAGCATAACTTGGGTAGAGGCTTTTGTCTTCTGCGCAAGTCTTGGAGGCCGATTGCCTAATGAAGCAGAGTGGGAATTTGCAGCGCGGGGGCCAAATATGCTGGAATTCCCGTGGGGAGATGATTTCGTTCCAGAAAATACTGTATATGGGAACATGAGTGGTGGAACATCGGTTGTAGGATCAAAACCTGAAGGAGCATCTTGGGTAGGTGCGTTGGATATGAGCGGCAACGTGTGGGAGTGGGTAATGGATACCTACGATAGTACGAGCTATAACGATCATGGGAATACCACTCTCACAGATCCGGCTGCTTATATAAGTACGAAAGTTCGCAATTATGTCGAGCAAGACATCGTTTCTTATACAGATCCCAACATCCAAGATTTAGTTGAGGCGATCACTCTTCTTTTAGCCAAAGAACGCCAAGTAATCCGTGGCGGAGCATTCGATAGCAATGAAAGGGGTTTGCGCGCGGCAAATCGAAGCAATGACAATCCCAATTATTCCTACATCCATAATGGTTTTCGCTGTGCGTTTTCGATCGAAGACATTTCGCAAGAGATCGATTAGAGTCTTATCCACATGAATGTTGAACTTATAGGCATTAGGGGGAAAGTCTTCCTTTATGCGAACCGCATCTGAGCATTCCGGCGACCGCATCGGCTTCGGGCGCACCGCTGATATTTTCCCCTGGAGCGCCGCGCCGGACGGTTCCGCGCGCGTGGGCGCTGCCAGTGATCGCCGCTCGGTTCGCGGAAGACATCCCGGAGGAGCTTCCCAACCGTCTGCGCGTCCTCAAGGCGTTGGATGCGGGGGAACGGACGGTGTTCTGAGTGGTGTATCCCGAACTTCGTGTGGTTAGGCCTCCCCCCTAAATCCCCCCTCCAGCAAAGCTAGAGAGGGGACTTTCTAGCGCGTGCGTTTTGCTCCCCCTCTCCGGCTTGGCGGGAGAGGGGGCCGGGGGGTGAGGTTTGTTTACCCCTTCAGCAGCGCCACGTCCGATTCGACCATCAGCCGGATCAGTCCCTCGAAATCGGTGCGGGCTTCCCAGCCGAGATCAGCGGTGGCCTTGCTGTAATCACCCCGCGACGCGGCGATCTCCGTCGGGCGCAGGAAGCGCGGATCGACCGTGACATGCGCCTCCCAGTCCAGGCCCACGCATTCGAACGCCACGCGGCACAGGTCGCGGATCGTGTAGGCGGTGTTGGTCGCGATCACGTAGTCCTGCGGCGTGTCCTGTTGCAGCATTAGCCACATCGCCTCGACGTATTCCTTCGCATAGCCCCAATCCCGCACCGCGTCAAGATTGCCCATCCCGACTTTGCCATCGCGCACCAGCGGATCACCTGCCTCGTTGAGCGGCGGCTTCTCGATGCCCAGGGCGATGCACGCGGCGGCCATCGTCACTTTGCGCGTGACGAAGTGCAGCCCCCGGCGCTCCGATTCGTGGTTAAAGAGGATGCCCGCGCACGCCCACAGCCCATACGACTCGCGGTAGGTGCGCATGATCTGGTGCGCGTAGAGCTTCGCCACGCCGTAAGGGTTATTCGCCAGAAACGGCGTAGATTCGTCACAGACTTCATCCGGCACGCCGCCAAAAATCTCACGGCTGGAGGCCTGGTAGAAACGCGCGTCCGGTTTGTATTTGCGGATCGCTTCCAGCACGCGCAGCGGCCCCAGCGCGGTGATCTCGGCGGTCACAATCGGGTTACGCCAGCTATCCGCCGGGACCGACTGCGCCGCGAGGTTATACACCTCGTCCGGCTGGTGTTCGCGCATCACGGACTCGATGCTCTCCGCGTCGATCAGGTCGCCATACGCCAGCGTGATCTTGCCGATCAGGTGATCGATGTTGGGGTACTGGTAGTTGGTCGAGCGCCGCGCCAGCCCGATGACATGGTAGCCCTTGCTGAGCAGCAGTTCCGCGAGATACGAGCCGTCCTGTCCGGTGATACCGGTGATGAGTGCCGTTTTGTGCGTCATGGGGAATTCCCTTCCACGTAAACAATAGGGTGTAATCTATTGCTCGTGATTCTACCCCTGGTCGTGTTTCCGCGCTCTGACGCCCGCATGACGCTCACCTGACAGCGCGAGAACTTGAGCGTGTGCCCGCGCTGACATATACTATGCTCTGGCGTGTGTCATGATCACTGCATAGGGGCGGCACAATGGGCGTTCAGAACCTCACAGGACAAACACTCGGACAGTACGAATTGCGCGAACTGCTCGGTGTGGGCGGGATGGGCGCGGTCTATCGCGGCTATCAGGCGACTCTCAAGCGCTACGTCGCCGTGAAAGTCATCTCCGCAAACCTGGCAGAGCAGCCCGGCTATATGGAGCGTTTCACGCGTGAAGCGGAAACCTCTGCGGGGCTGCAACATCCGCACATTATCAAGGTCTTCGACTACGGGTTGCAGGGCGGGATCAGCTATATCGTGCTGGAACTGCTCAACGGCGGCACGTTGGCGGAACGCATCGCACAACGCGCGGGCACAACGACACCGCTACCCTCATTGGGCGAAGTCGCGGAAATGCTCAAGGATGTCGGCAGCGCGCTCGACTACGCGCACGGTCGGGGCGTGGTGCATCGCGACATCAAACCGTCCAACGTGATGTTTGACGATCAGGGCAACGCCTACCTCGTCGATTTCGGCATCGCGAAGCTGGTCGCCGCGACGCACGGCCTCACCGAAACCGGCAAGGTGATCGGGACGTGGGGCTACATGGCCCCGGAACAGTGGCGCGCGGGTGAGCTTTCTGCGGCGACCGACCAATACGCGCTGGGGATCATGACGTATGCGCTCGTGACGGGCCACATGCCGTTCGAGGCCGAAACGCCTGCCAACATCATGCACAAGCATCTTAACGAGATGCCCCCACCGCCGACCGCGTACCGTCCCGACGTGCCCGACGCGCTGACCCACGTCATCGACCGGGCGCTGGCGAAGAGTCCACGCGAGCGTTTCCCGGCGTGTACAGCGTTCGCACAGGCATTTGACGGCGCGATTCGTGGGCATACCGGTCCCAAGACGGCGTTCTTCACGCTGCCGGTCCAACGCAAGCCCGCCGTGACTTCGCGCATTTTCACGCCATCTGGTGGACGCGCTGCGGGGTCGGTGACCGGCGCACGCCCGCTGCACCGTCATCCGGTGCTGTGGTTGGCGCTGATCATGATCATTGCGCTGGCGGGGGCGCTGCTGCTGACTACGCTCGGTGGCGGCGAGGACGATCCCACGTCCCGCGGCGAGGATCGCGCGACGGAAACGCCCACTGTGGCGGACATCCCGCCGACGGGCATTGTGCTTGTGCCGTCCGTGACGCCCGCACCGGAGAACACTGCCGCGCCGACGAACACGGCGATCCCGACAGACACAGCCACCGCCCCCGCGACGGACACTCGCGCGCTCACCGACACGCCGCGCCCGACGAACACGCCCCCGGTGCTGGCGACCTTGACGCCGACCGTGCCGATCCAGACGCAGGTGTGGCTGGACCTGAGCGCGACGGCGGCGCTGTGGACGCCCACGCCAACCGAAGACTTCCAGGCGACCATTGACGCGCAGGTGACGGCGTTGTATGCGCAGTAGGACGAACCCGCTGACGCTCCCACGCAGATTGTGATCCTGACCGCCACGCCGATTCCCGGCATGGTGCAGCCCGGCGAGTTGCAGGCCACTATAGACGCGCTGCAACTGACCAGTACCGCGCTCGCGGCGCTGGTGCAGCAGGAGCACATTGTCACGGTCACGCCTGACCCGCTCGAACACGCGCAGAACTTCTCCGGCGGCAACGACGACTGGACGCCAGTCGTGCAGGAGTTCGACGGTGTGGAGATGGTACTGGTCCCGGCGGGGTGTTTCATGATGGGAGGCATACAATATGCCTATGAGGAACCGATACATATGGTGTGTTTCGAGGAGCCATTCTGGCTCGACCGCTATGAAGTGACTAACGGGCAGTTTGAGGCCTTTGATGGACAAGCTGAAAATACCTCCCGCTTTTCAGGCGAAGATTTTCCGCGCGAAAGAATTACATGGTATGAGGCTGATGATTTCTGTTTGAGGCGAAATGCACGACTGCCAACCGAAGCGGAATGGGAGTACGCGGCGCGGGGGCCGGATGCGTGGGAATTTCCCTGGGGCGATGAGTGGGATCAGAACCGTGTT
>CBEVZO010000327.1:0-5160 GCA_965554365.1 uncultured Anaerolineae bacterium | reverse complement strand
GATTGCGCTGCGCGATCTAGAAATTCGCGGGGGGGGCGATATGCTGGGCACGCGTCAAAGCGGTCACATTGCGGCAGTGGGCTTCCACCTCTACACGCAGTTACTCGCGCAAGCGGTCAAGCATCAGAAAGGTCAGGGCGCGGCTCCATCGCTGCCGGTTGCCACGCCAACCGTGACCATCGATCTGCCAGTCCCGACCTACATCCCGACCACGTTCATCGCGGAACCGACGCTGCGTATCCAGCTTTACCGTCGTTTCGCAGAACTCACCAGTCCCGACGGTGTGAACGAGATCGAAACCGAACTGGTGGATCGTTTCGGCAAACTGCCGCGTGCGGTGCAGGGACTGTTGTTTCAATTACGCATCAAGCTGCTGGCAAACGTCGCTAATGCCACCGCCATCGCCCACGAAAACGGACAGATCGCAATTCGTGTGCCCTACCTTGCGACAACCGATCGTGCTGCATTACAGCAACAGCTTGGTCATAATGTGCGCGTGAGCCGTGTCGCGATCTGGCTGCCCTATGAAGAGGTTGAGACGGCGGAATGGCAAGCGAGCCTGATTGAGGTGCTAAGCCAACTACAAACGGCCCATATTCAAGCTGAAACGCCATAACATTATCCCACGCAGAGATCGCCAGTGTGGGATAATGTGGGATATTGCGGGATAAACATGGGTTATCTGTGGGTTATCCCACCGCTTGAGCCTCATAATCACAAACAAAACCCACTGTCCGCTTGTGTTCGACAGTGGGTTTACCTGTTCAACCAGCTATCACACCACTCAGTCCGGCGACCAATCGGCAATAAACCCTGTAAATGCGGCGTTCCTCGGCTAATGCGGGTAGAAGATTACAGGTGCTACCGGTCACCAATGCCATACGCGATGTCACGCTGCGATCTCCGTCTTTGCCATTGCAAGTAGCGCGAACCCGCTATGACGGTCCCACCCACCCTAATAGCTGGATATCCCCGTGCAAGCTGGAAGTCATGTTGCGTGCGCTGGCTCCGTTGGCATCCGCAATGTATAGGTCCAGCCGTCCATCAGCCGCCCCTGTTCGCGTTTGCACCCCCGCATACGCCAACCACCGTCCATCCGGCGAATAACTGGGATCGCACGCGCTAGGTGATGTGCCGACCCAGAACAAGTCCAGCGTGTTGCGCGCCACCACAATCCCGTGCGAACATTGGTTATTGCTCCCACCAAACGCGACCCACTCACCGCCCGGCGACCAATCCGCAGCGAACCCATAGCGCGCAAACAGAAAGCGGTCTGTCGCGGCGACAACATTGCCGTTCGGATTACTCAGCACCACGCCCTGCGGATCAGAGGCCCGATGGTACAACACTTGTACACCATTCGGGGCCCACGCTGCGCCCAGGTTCAGCGCCGGCGCATCACCAGAAATACGGCGTGCCGTGCCCGCCTGCACATTGGTGATCCAGATTTCGGCCTCATTGGTCAACGGGTCCGAAAGCCCTTTCGTGAATGCCAATTGCAGATTGCTCACCCATTCCGGCGGGCCATCCACCCAGATGTCGGATGTCTGCTGGACTGTCTGCATCCGCACATCCATCACAAAGAGGTGACCGCCCTTCGGTGTAAGTGAACTGGTGTCCCGACCCGCTACCAAATCCGCCAGATCATCACCTTGCGTTGGTGGCTCGATCTGCGAACACGATCCCGGCTCATCAGGAATCCAACTGGGGCACTCGTTACGATCCGAGACAAATGCTAACTGGGTTCCATCCGGCGACCACGCAGGCCACAGGTCATATGCTCCATGCTGCGTCAAGTTCTGAAATACTGAGCCGTCCGCCGAGATCAAAAAAATGTCCACATCGTAGGCCGTCGGGAGCGCGAGCGCAAACTGCGAGCTATCCGGCGACCATACCGGGTAATGATCAGGAATACCGTGCGGGTTCAGCGACGGCAGGTTAAACAAGCGCAGGCTCACCCCCAGGTCCAGGTTCGCCAGATACAAACCACCCGCCAGCGTATCATCGCCCACCAGTTGCGGCTCGACAAAATACACGAGTTTTCTACCATCCGGCGACCAATAAATCCGATCCTCGGCCCCGGCAGGCAAATCCAGCACTTCAATCTGCTGCCCATTGGAGGGATCGATCAGATACAGCGTCGAGACTTCTTGATCCGGTTGAGGTGTATCTGGGTTCGATGTGCCGCCAGTACGCTCATTGATGCTGGCAATTGCGAAATAGTTACCCGGCAGCCCCCGCCGCACCAAGTCGGGAACCTCAAGGATGTTGTATTGGTCGTTCGCCACGCCCACTACCGGGTACGGGGTCGCGGTAGGCGTGAATGTCAGCGTGGGAACCGGAGACACGGTCGGTGTGAACGTCAGCGTTGGTGTTGGCGTCACCGTCGGGGTGGGCGTGATGGTCGGGCTTGGTGTGACCGTCGCTGTCGGAGTAATAGTCGCGGTATGTGTTGGAATTGGCGTTTGTGTTGGAGTCGGCGTCGGATCCTGAATCGCGAAATTGCACGCGCTCAGCAACCATATCAAACCTAGCACCAAAATCAATCTGACTTGTCGCTTCATGAGGTTTTTATGGACTTGCGCGTAAGATGCGCGCTCATTGTTTTTTCAGAACGTAGTAGGACCCGCGCTTCTCGCCCTTCTTGATCAGAATCCCGCGCGTCACCAGATCAGACAGATCGCGCCGGATCGTCTCAGAATGTACATCCGGGCAGAGTTCCTGCAAATCCTTGTTGGTAATCCGTGCATTACGGCGGTTGATCAAAAAGTCCAGCGCATATTCCTGGCGACGGTTGATATGATGCCCGCGAAAGACTCCACCAAAGAGTTCCGGTTCCCCGGGTTGTTCGGCAACAGCGGGTCTGTTATACAACATGACGCGGAAACCGCCAGCCGTTTCAGCGAATTGCGGCTCTGGCAGTTCATCCTCTTGCATCAGCATGATCACACGGTCTACACCGTAGCCTAGCCGTTCGATGAAGCCCATGTCCGAGAGTACCTGCACAATCGCAGAATTGCGCGAGAAGCGTTCGTCACGAATATTTTGCACCGTCACCGGTCCCGGCAGCCCGCCCGGACTGGTGATCTCCAGGCGATCACTGAAAAGGTACAGCCGGATACCATCACCTTGAATGCTATAATCACGGTGTGCCACCGCGTTGACCAATAGTTCACGCACCGCCTTCATCGGGTATTCAGGCTGCTCGCTGCGCGCCATGCTTTCGCCCAAACGTACACCTTTGCGCAGATTATCGACCAGAAATGTCTCAACCCGCCGGATCTGCTGCGGAAGTGTACCATTGATATCCTGCCGCGTAAACACATCGCCCATCTCTTCGCCCGCGAACCGCGCCGCTGTAATGTCTGAGCCGCGTAAGAACATTTGTGGGTCCTTGCCAAACAGCAAAATCCCGGCATTGGTGGGCACTAGTTCACCCTCACGCTGCATCATGCACCCGCGTTTGACCAAAATCTGCTCCGGCGCAACACCGCCCATCCCGCTCAGACTGGTCGCATAGGCTTCCACCAGCCCCCAATCTAGATGCTCACGGTTGGCATGACGCACCGGCTCCGCCTCGAAGGTCACATCGCCGCGTTCCAACATTAAGCGCCGCAGTTGATGCGGACTCAACGGCACGTTATTTGTCCCGGCGCGCACTAAAAAGCGTCCATCCAACGCATACACATACGGCATCCCGCGCGGCACGCGCACCACCACCATCGGTTTGCCCTTCACCATGATCGTCTGGGGTAGCGGAATGATCAGCGGAGGTTCAATCGAGAGCGCCGCTTCAAGCACACGGTTGACGGCATTATCCGCATCATCCACCCCGACCGGCTTATCCGACCGGGGCGCAATGCCCAACAGCAACATGCCCCCGCGCGTATTCGCTAGCGCCGCCAGCGCCAACGCAATATCGCTCACTGGCGCGCGGCCTGGCAGTAAATCCAGGTCTTCGGCGCGTCCACGATTCAGCAACGCAATCACCTCAGCATCGGTAAACGTGTGCTGTGCCTCAAAAAAACGGTCCCGATCAGTTAGGGCAGAGTTGGTGGTCATGATGCAATCTCAGTTTCGTTATGTGGTTCCTCGTGTTTATTATGCACGCGGTTTTCGCGGGATGATGAGACAAATACATGCTGCAACACGTCTTCCATCGTGGATACCAGCACAATCTCCAACCCGCGCAGCGTGCGCTTAGGAATTTCAACAAGGTCCTTCTCATTGCGCTTAGGCAGCAACACCTTCTTTACACCGGCCCGATGCGCAGTCAGGATTTTCTCACGCACACCGCCCACTGGCAGCACACGTCCCCGCAGCGTGATCTCGCCGGTCATCGCCACATCACGACGTACCTTGCGCTGCGTCAACGCCGAGATCATCGCCGTCGCCAACGTGATCCCCGCCGAAGGACCATCTTTGGAAATCGCACCTTCCGGCAGATGCACATGAATATCAATTTGGTCGAACTCATCCGGGTTGACCCCGAAATCCGCCGCCCGCGAACGTGCATAGCTCAAAGCAGCCTGGGCTGATTCTTGCATCACATCGCCCAATTGCCCGGTGAGCATCACACTGCCCTTACCCGGCATCAGCGATACTTCGATCCCCATAATATCACCACCGGCTTCGGTCCACGCCAACCCCGTGACCACACCCACCTCATCGGCTTCCTCAGTCAACAGTGGCAAAAACATCGGCGGCCCCAGATACTTGTCCAGGCTTTCCGCCGTAATACGTTTGACAGGACGTTTCTGTTCCGCGACACGCCGCGCCAACTTACGGCACACTTTGGCAATCTCGCGTTCAAGGTTACGCACGCCGGCCTCATAAGTGTACTCACGGCAAATCAAGCGCAGCGCCGCCTCGTCAAAGCGCACACCCTGCTCCGCCAGCCCGTGTTGTTCAAGCTGACGTGGAATCAAGAATTTGCGTGCGATACTCAGCTTTTCTTCCTCAACGTACCCTGGAAACTCGATCAACTCCATTCGATCCAACAACGCGGGGGGAATCGGATCGAGGTAGTTCGCAGTGGTGATGAACATCACCTTCGATAGATCGTAGGTCACGTCCAGGTAATGATCCGAAAACTCGTGATTCTGTTCTGGATCAAGCACTTCCAATAATGCCGAAGTTGGATCTCCCCGGTAATCCCGT
>CBEVZO010000326.1:0-5163 GCA_965554365.1 uncultured Anaerolineae bacterium | reverse complement strand
CTCGGATTATCTTTGGCTCTCACCTTATCATAGTTCTAAGATACAAGGGGCGTATTGCATACGCCTAACCGCACGGAAGGGATGAATGTATGCCACGCGGCGACAAAATCAAGGATTACAAGGCCGGCTCGGCGATGCGCGAGGCCGATCAGGGCGTGCTGCTCAAGTTCTTCAAGGCGCTGGGGGATGAAACGCGCTTGCAGATCATCGGGCTGCTGAGTAAGGACGAGTACCGGGTGAGCGATCTCGCGGGGGAACTCGGCCTCACCGAGCCGACCGTCTCGCATCACATCGGCAAGCTGCGCGAGGTCGGGCTGCTCAACCTGCGCACAGCAGGGACGAGCCGCTGGTACAAGCTCAACACGGAGATGTTCGGGCGGCTGAATCGCTTTGCGCGGGAAGTCGAGAGCGGCGAGTTTGAGGCACAGCGTCAGGCGCACGAGGCCGCCAAGCGCGATATGATCTGGATCGACGATATCGATCTGGACCTGACGGACGCGGAACGTAAGGTGTTCAAGGACTACTTCATCGGGCGCGCGCTGAAGCAGATTCCGACGAAGTACGCGAAGCTGCTCGTGATCTTGCGCTGGCTGGCGACGCTGTTCGAACCGGGGCGCGAGTACACCGAAGTTGAGGTGAACGAAGTGCTGAAGCCGATCAATGAGGACTATGTGCGGCTGCGGCGGGAGTTAATCGAGCAGGGCTTTCTGGCGCGGGAGGGCGGCGGCGGTCGCTACTGGCGCGCGGAGTGAGCGTGATCACAGCCCCCTCTCTCACCCATGTGGTGGGAGAGGGGGAGTTTTGCGCGGAGATGCGTTACAATAACGCATGCGTAAGATTCTGGATTTGAAGGGACGCTATGCGCGCGCTGATCAAAGCGGTGGATTTTTTCTTGCTGGTCATTTCCCCCATGATGATGTTGCTATTCATCGTGGGCGTTTTTGTGTTGCTTTCGCGCTACTATGAACATCGTAACTTGATCTGCGACCTGGAACGCGACGGCATGGTTACAACGGCGACGGTGTTAACCGTGGACACGGAAGACGCGCAGGTCGAAGTAGAATTCAGCGATCCCGGTAATGGGGCGCGGACGGGTGTGTTGGACATGCGCTACTATGACGTGACGCTCACGCCGGGGCAGACGGTGGCGGTATTGCGCGCAGGGTCCGATGTCGTGTTGTCGGACGAGTTCGTGCGAGTCAAGGGTTGGCGCGGCCATCTGTGGGAACCGCTGATTATCATGGGGCTGGCGTGGGGCGTGCTGGTGATCCGCCCGGAGTTTCTGTATATCGGTTACATCGCGTGGGACGAGGTCAGGACGCCCGTATGAGTCTACCCGTGTTTGTCGCATTCCTGACCGGCCTGAGCGCCGAGGTGATTTTGCTGTACGACCGCACGCGGCGGACGTGGCTCGCGGCGGTGTTAGTGGGGGGCGCTGCGCTTGCCGGGGTGATCGCGTTACTCGGTGGCGGCGATGTCAGCGCGTCGTTGGACAATCCGGTGATTGGTCTGATCTTTGTCGGGGTGGGGCTGTTCGTGCTGTTTTTCGGTGTGGTGACCCCGGTGCTGCTGCCACGCGTCAATGAGCAAGCGATTGTGTCCACGCATATCCTGATTGTGATCGGCGTGTTGGTGGCGGAGCGTGGGGCGCTGGACGTGCGCGTAATCGGCGTGCTGACGGTGTCGCTGGTGGGTGCGGTATGGTTGATCGGGCGCAGGAAGACGCTGCCCCCGCTGGCGAAGGCGCTGTTTTATGTGTGGTATCTGGCGGCGTTGATTATGCTGAGCGCGCTCAACGGCACATTTGACTATTTCAGCGGCGACGACCTTAGCTTGCCGGACGCATTTTTGTTCGGCGGCGGGTTTATCTTTCTGGCGCTGCACGCGCTGTTTTTTGTGCGCTTCGCGTTGATGACCTCGACGTTGATCCTGCCGCGCAATCGGCGTTTCATCGGCGCAGTGACGCCGCACATCTTCAGCGATGAGCAAGTGCCCTGGACGTGGGCCGGCGCGTTTTTGCTAGCGGCGCTGGTGATGGTCGCGCTCAATCAGCAGTTGGGCGTCTTCGCGGAGCAAGCGTTGACCGGCGCGCTGGTGATCGCCAACACACAATTTGTGTTTGGGCGGCTGCGTTAATCAGCGACGGCGTTCTTCCTGATCCTCGCGCCATTTGCGCACCGCGTCGAGCGCCTCCGGCGTGCCGATGCGCTCGAGGGCTTTGGCGGCGTTGCTGCGGACCAACCAATCCACATCACAGAGTGCGGTGAGCAATGCCTCAACCGCCCGCGCATCCCCCAGTTGCCCTAACGCTTCGGCGGCACGGCTGCGCATATATTCATCTTCATCGCAGAGCGCAGCAATCAATGGTTCCACAACCCGTGCGTCGCCCAACTGCCCCAATGCCGTAGCAACTTCACGGCGGACCAATGACTCTTCATCCCAAAGCGAGGCGATCAATGGCTCAACTGCCCGCACGTCGCCAATCTGACCCAACACACCGGCGATGTCCCAGCGTACCCCCCTTCTCTCATCGCAGAGGGCGGCGATCAATAGCTCAACGGCTATCGCCCCTAATTCTACCAACGCATAGCGGACACGATCACGGACATAATAATCCTTATCGCAGAGCGCGGCAATCAGCGGCTCAACGGCCCGTGCGTCGCCAACGCCCCACCAGCGCCGCCACACTACCTTGAGCGCGCGGATGTGCTGGCACGCTTGCGCGATGCGGTGACCAGTGACGCATCCGACCAACGCATTGGGATCACCGCTATTCATGGCATGGGCGGCATCGGCAAAAGTGTGATAGCCGCGGCATTGTGTCGCGATGATGTCGTGTTGGACGCCTATGTCGAATGGTTTGTGATGCGCGGGCAAGTCGAAGTCACCTTCGAAGAAGCGCGGCGGTATCTCGGCGTTGAAACCCAGCGCCAATGGTCGGACAAAGCCATTGCGCGCACCACGCCACTGTTGTTGGGCTTGTTTTCTTGGATTACACTGGTTGCGCATGTGTTGCACTTGTCCGGATACTCGGTCAGCGTTCGTCAATCGACTTGGTATGCCAAACCACTCCCGACATTTTCGGATGCCTTGGCTTTGGTTCGGTTCCAGCTTTAGTTTGCCTTACCGACTTTTCAAACATCGGGGGTTCCCCCCGACATGGTAAAAGTCTCACGTTCGTTTTTCGTCTCGCTTGTTGAGACGCTATGTTATGCAGCTTGACTGTACAAAGTCAAGCTGAGGGGTAGAGAACTCATTGTTGGCTTCTCCAAGACTCACTTCGGGTTTAGGCACCTTCAGTGTAGTCCAGTTTGGCCTGAGTTCTCTTTTCATGCTATTCGGTTTGTAAGTTGCCCCTTATGAAAGTCGGTGAGGACACCGGTCTGCACTCGCGGATCGCCAGCTTCCAGTTACCCACTAGCGGCACATACATGATCCTCGCACGAGGTTTGGGCAGTAATGGTGCGTACGGCAGCACGCCAGGCGGGGCAGCACAGCCAACAGATAACATGCGGCTGTCTTGCCAAGAGCATCCAAAAGGCTGCGGGGTAATGCTCAACCCTCGCAGCCTTTTCATGAGCAACATCCCACGCAGACTTAAAGCTCCAACGCGTGTGCCTGCGCCAATAGATCGTCTACCATCACGTCCGGCGATGCGCCCAATGCACCATCACCGCCGAAAAAGCCTACCAGTACCCGCAAAGGCATGAGCAACGCATGGTCCCATGTATCTTGAACTCCCTGCGGCATCTGCGCCTTAAACTGATTCATGAACTTGTCCAGCACCACACGCCCGCGCGGATCTTTCATCCAGGCCTCTACCGTGCTGTTGTAGTCCAGCAAGCAGGGCAAAAGTTGTGTGGCTTCGAGTTCGATTATCGTGGCAAGACGAATATCCGCCGACGATTCACCCACGAGAATATCGAATGCGCCCGTCTCCGCACGCCACATTGCATATGCCGGATCGTAGAATTGGAACGCGCGCGGCGGCAGTGTGAATTGGACAGTCTTCGTTTCGCCAGGTTCGAGCGCGACTTTGGCGAATCCTTTTAGTTCCTTCACCGGGCGGGCCAGCGTTGAGGCGCGGTCATGCACATACACCTGCACGACGGTTTTGCCTGCGCGCGTGCCCGTGTTCGTGACATCGACCGTCAACGTCAGATTGTCAGTGTCGGTAATCTGCGCCGCGTCAAGCGTGAGATTACTGTATTCGAACGTGGTGTAGCTCAGACCATAGCCGAAGGGGAACTGCACCGGCGCGTCTTTCGCTTCATAATAGCGATAGCCAATGAAAATCCCCTCACCATAGCGCACAACACCATTCTCGCCGGGATAGTTCAGATATGCGGGCGTGTCCTGCAACCGGTACGGGATCGTTTCTGCCAACCGCCCCGACGGATTGACCACACCGCACAGCACATCCGCAATCGCGCCGCCGCCAGCCTGTCCAGTGAACCACGCTTGCAGCACCGCCTCCACATCCCCCACCCAATCGCTCATGGTGACAACGCCACCTGTATTGAGAATTACAACGGTTTTGGCAGATGTGGCGGCTACCGCTTTGATCAACGCGATCTGCTGATTGGTCAGCAGCATGTCGGGACGGTCAATGCCTTCGGTTTCTTTCCAATCCGGCAAGCCGATGTACAACAATGCTACTTCCGCCGCTGCCGCTAGCGCCACTGCGTCGTCGATCAAGTCCTGCCGTAACTCATCTTCCATCGTGTAGCCGAGCGCATAGTTGAGTTCCACATCCCCAGCGAGTTTTTGCAGTTCCACGAAAGGCACATCGACGCGCGTCGGGTTGACGTGTGAACTCCCGCCGCCCTGAAAACGCGCTTCCTGCGCCGCAAGGCCGATCACCGCCAATGACTTCACGTTGGACAACGGCAGCAGCGCCGCGTCATTTTTCAGCAGTACAAGCGCCTCGCCTGCGATCTCACGCGCCAACGCATGATGCTGGTCTACATCAATTGTAGTGTCGCCTTTGGGCGTCTTCTGCGCCTCGAAAACGATCATTAGAATACGCCGTACTGCATCATCCAACACCGCTGCGTCAAGTTCACCCGCGTTTACGGCATCAATCACCTTTTGCGTGCGATCTCGGCGCGGTCCCGGCATTTCGAGGTCCAGACCACCACGCAACGATGCGACGCGATCATG
>CBEVZO010000325.1:0-5167 GCA_965554365.1 uncultured Anaerolineae bacterium | reverse complement strand
GTGGACCCGATGTGCGTCATTTTCTTGTCGGGAGCGCATTTCAAGGTTATCATGGGAGACTAAACTGTAGTGTATATAATTTAGTCTCACATCCCTTGAGGGGGGAAACACTATGCACAAATCAACCTTGTATACGTTCGCACGTGCGTTGATCGTTCTGACGCTCGTTCTCGGCACCATACCGGTCGCACTTAACGCCCAACCGGCACAGGTGGCCGAAGCCGCTGCGACAACAGCCCAACTTGGAGGCGGAATCGTTATTAACGAAGTTCTGCCCGATCCAAATGGGACTAACAACTTTGATACAGACCTAAATGGTACATACGACACCGACGATGAATTTGTTGAAATCTATAACCAGTCTGGCAGTGCCATTGATATCAGTGGTTACCAGATTTGGGATGCCGGTTATGGTCTTTGGTTTACGTTTCCGCCAGCGACTACACTTGGTGCTGGCAACTACGCTTATGTGATAAATGATGTGCAGACCGGTGGCAGCTTGCGCACGCTAGCGGCTGGCAATCTGGCATTTGATGCAGGGATCGGCACGACCGGCATTGTCAATAACGGCGGCGATAATGTCGTTTTGTACAACCCCGGCGCAGATGAATACATTCAGATACGCTATAATGGTGATGCAGCCGACGACCCAACTGCCACTTATGCTGGTTTTTCGGGTACGGCGACCCGCGTTGGCTCGGTTGAAGACTGGGGCAATGATAGCGATGGCAGATCATTGGTGCGCAGCCCTGGTGGTGACACCAACGTTGTTCAACATCACACCGTATCAGCCAATAACGCCAGCCCTGGTGAAGGACTTGCCGCCGGCGACACCGCCCCCACCGTCACGAGTACCAGCCCGGCCAACGGCGCGATCAACGTCCCTATCAACAGCAATATCGGCGTCACCTTCAGCGAACCCGTGAACTTCATCGGCTTCGCGTTCGACATCACCTGCACCGCTTCCGGGGCACACACCTACACATCGAGCTACAACCCGGCGACCAATACCGAGACACTTGATCCCGATGTTGATTTCAATGTTGGTGAGACCTGTACTGTCACGGTTTACGCGGCTAATGTCACGGACGCCGACACTGACGATCCGCCCGATAACATGGCAGCGGATTACGTCTTTGCCTTCACTACAGCCGCCCCCGCCTGCGGCAGCCCGGCCACCCTCATCAGTGCGATCCAGGGTAGCGGCCTGGCTAGCCCTGAAGACGGCAACGTCCACACCATCGAAGGCGTAGTGGTGGGCGACTTCCAGACCAGCTCGAACCTGCGTGGGTTCTTCCTGCAAGAAGAAGACACTGACGCCGACGGCGATCCGACAACATCTGAGGGCATCTTTGTCTATGACGGCTCCTCCCCAGCGGTGGATGTGAGCGTAGGCGACGTGGTGCGCGTCACAGGCACGGTGGATGAATACTGGGACCTGACCGAATTGACCAACGTCACCAATGTGGAAATTTGCCCGCCGGGCGGCACTGCGTCGGCAGCAACGGTGACCCTGCCCGTGACAACTGTGGATGACTGGGAATGGTACGAGGGCATGTTAATCAACATCCCGCAAACCTTGCATGTCACCGGCAACTACTCCCAAGGGCGTTATGGCGAAGTTGATCTGTCCTTCAACGACCGCCTGGACACCCCGACCAATGTTGTAGCGCCGGGTGCGGCAGCCATTGCCCTGCAAGATGCAAATGACCTCAACCGCATCCAGCTTGAAGACGGCATGACGACTCAAAACCCCGTACCTGTGCCCTATATCGGGACTGGGAACACGTTGCGCGCAGGTGACACTCTCCCCAGTTTGACAGGCGTTCTGCACTATGCTTACGACTATTACGAAGTACACCCAACGGGCCCGGTTGCCTTCACCCGTGCCAACACGCGTGACGCAGCACCACCCGCCGTTGGTGGCACACTCAGCGTCGCCAGCTTCAATGTGTTGAACTACTTTTCCACACTTGATGACAGCGGCGCGATCTGTGGGCCTACCGGTGGTATGGACTGTCGCGGCGCAGACGACGCTGCTGAGTTCACCCGCCAGCGCGATAAAATCATCGACGCGATTGTCACTATGGATGCCGGTGTAGTCGGCTTGATGGAACTGGAAAATCATCCCACCGACGCCGCGCTGCAAGACCTGGTCAACGGCCTGAACGCCGTAGCCGGGGCCGGTACATATGCCTATATCGACACGGGCACGATTGGTACAGACGCCATCAAGGTGGCCTTCATCTACCAACCCGCCGCAGTGACACCGTCCGGTCTGCACGCGATCCTTGACTCGTCGGTAGACCCGACGTTCCTCGACACGTATAATCGTCCGGTCCTGGCTCAGACATTCACGGACAACGCGACGGGCGCGGTATTCACTGTCGCGGTCAACCATCTCAAATCCAAAGGGTCAGACTGTGACGCTCTAGGCGATCCAGATACGGGCGATGGGCAGGGCAACTGCAACCTGACCCGCACCGATGCAGCTACGGCGCTGGTTAACTGGCTGGCAACAGACCCGACCAGCAGCGGGGATACCGACTTCCTCATCATCGGCGACTTAAACTCCTACGCAATGGAAGACCCGATCACGGCTATCACCACCGGGGGCTACACCAACCTCATCAGCACTTTCATGGGGCCAGATGATGCGTATTCGTATGTGTATTACGGACAGGCTGGTTATCTGGATCATGCCCTGGCAAACGGCACCCTCGCAGCACAGGTGACGGGTACGGCTGCATGGCATATCAACGCAGATGAACCGGCTGCACTGGACTACAACGACTACAATCAGCCCGCCGGTCTCTACAACCCTGATCCATACCGTGCCTCTGACCATGACCCGGTCATGATTGGTCTGGCGCTGGATACGCCACTTGTACCGCCAGCAGATGACCCCGCAGCAGGTGACGCGGGCGCAGGTGGAACAGGCACAGGTGACGCGGGTTCGCCCGACGACCCAACCACCCTGCCCTCGACCGGCTACGCGCCGCAGGCAGAAGACGACAGCGCCTCGATCCCGGCGTGGACCTGGGTGATTGCGGCAGTCGCCGTGATCGGCCTCGCGCTGGGTGGCTGGACGCTGCGCCGCAAGTCACGCTAACTCAACAAACAATAGGTGAGGTGTGCGCCACCGCGCTGCGGTACGGGGCCACACCCCACCACAACTTTAGCTGCACAAACAACACGGGCCTGTGTCCACATGGAGACAGGCCCGCTGCTTTGTCGTTGTATTTTGCTGTTTACGGCCTACGGCCCACCGCCGACAGCGATTGGCTTACTATGTGCCAGAAAAATAAGTCGCCCGTTCGGGCCAATGCGCTAGTTTACCCTTATCCCCCCAGCCCCCTTTCCCCCCAGCCCCCTTTCCCCGCAGGCGGAGAAAGGGGGAGGAAGTGCGCGGTTAAGTCCCCTCTCCGCGTGCGGGGCGGGGATTTAGGGGAGGGGTTAGCTTTGCGCAATGGAAGAATTATTGACTTGGAACAGCCTTACTATGTGCCCCTTACCCTTGCGGCAGATGCCCAAAGAGATTGATATCATCATCCAGGGGACCACCCGCATCACCGTCGGGTGCGCTGCCCACAAAGGCCGCCGCGATAGGCCGCAACCGGCGCAGACGATCCGCACGATCAGTCCGCTGGCTCGCGTCCAGATCAGCCGCCAATGCGTCGAACAGTTCCAGCAGTTCCGGCCCAAACTGCGGCGCGTGAGCCTGGAGCAACTGCGTCGCTTCTTCATCGGTCTGCGTGCCCAACACCGCGCTAATCAGCTTGATCTGCGGGGGTGCGGCTTCTTGCAGAATGCCCAGCACCTTCTCCTGCACTTCCAACAGCCGGTTATACGTATTTTGATCATCGTGCTGCTGCGCCGCCTGCAAGTTCGCCTGCAAGACCGCCAGGAAAGTGTCGTCAACCTCGTTCAAGCGGGGACGAATCGCCGCGTCGAGGTCTTCGCTGTTCAGGATCACACGCAGCGTGTCTGCCGCCCGCGCCAACACAGCCTGCGTCTGCTGGTCGATGATCTGTGTGAGTTCCAGCAACCGGGCATGAAGCTGTGTGAGTACCTCATGCTCCTCATCCGTCTGCGCCGCCTGCATACGCGCTTCAACTTCCTGGAAGAACTGCTGATCAAACGCCGGGCGCATCAAGCCGACCACCGCCTGCAAACGCATATCGTCTTCCGCATAATCCAGCACCAGCGCCATGAACTCCTCGCGTGAGATGTTCTGCCCCAACGTCTGCAACTCCTCGGCCACTTCGCGCACTGTCGCTTCTTGCTCCTGCGCCGCCGCCGTGAGTTCGCGCCCCACCTCGGTGTTCTGCACCATGTAGTTATAGAAGAACACCAGCGCCTCAGACATATCTTTCCGGCCTGTCTGCGCCGCGTTTTCCGCCTGGATCAAGATCATTTGCAGGAATTCCTGATCGATGTGTTCGTACTGTTCCTCGAGCAATGTCGGCCAGTTTTCTGGGCGGACCTGCAAGAACATCTCCATCACACGCATTTTTTCACGTTGGGCCTCGCGCATCTCCTGCGTAACACCGTCCGCATCCAGGATCACGTCGATCATGCCCGGAATGGTCATCGCCATCTTGGGCTGTAGCAGGTACATTTTCCGCTCGGTCTGCGGAACACCCTCTGTGATCCGGCGTGTCAGATCGCCGATCAGGCTTTCGCGTTCCTCTGTCCCGATATTCAACTGCATCGGCACATGGATAATCATCAGTTCCTTGTGCGGGTCGTGGTAAGCCAGAGGCGTGCCAACCGCAAGCGATTCGCCGCAATTTGGGCAGACGATCACGTTAATACGCCCAGACAAAAAGCGATCTTTCGCACGGGGATCGCGCCCGACATCAATAATCTGCTCGATGACCGCCGTAAAAGGCGTGTTACAGCGATGGCAGGTAAGTTGCGTACGCACAACTTGAGTCATGAATCATTGCTCCTCAACCATTAATCAAGCACCAGCAGTCGCCAGTGCAAAGTCCTCTAGAGTGTACCGCAAGCCCCACCCATGCGTCCAGCGTGGGTTCCTCCCCAATTCCTAGTAGTCTACCAGACAAGAATTGCCGTATGCCCGTGTGATTTACCCCATCCCCCCGACCTTTCAGGGGTAGGTTTTTCGTTGTTCAAGGTTCTGACCAGTTTTCTGTTCAGA
>CBEVZO010000324.1:0-5172 GCA_965554365.1 uncultured Anaerolineae bacterium | reverse complement strand
GGTGCTAACGTAATGGACCTATAAATTAAGCTAAAACGACATCTTTAGGAGTCTTGGTAACATGCTCATATATACGGAGTTATAGAGGACTAGAGATTCTGCACATATGATGTGGTGGCTTGAACGAGAAGTCGTCAGTATAATCGTGGCGTTTTCAGACGCTTTGAGAAGGGGGCTGTGGCTATGCCGCGCGCGATGTTGAGTGTGTACGATAAGACCGGTTTGGACAGCTTGGGGCAGGGCTTGTCTGAGTTGGGATGGGACCTGGTTGCCAGTGGAGGGACGGCACGAGCGCTGGAACTGGCGGGGGTCGCGATTACGCCGGTCGAGGTGGTGACGCAGGCCCCTGAAATGTTAGCTGGGCGCGTGAAAACGCTGCATCCGGCGATCCATGCGGCGATTTTGGCGCGCGATTCCGGAGAGGATATGACGACGCTGAGCCAGCACGGGTATGCGCCGGTAGGATTGGTGGTGTGCAATCTGTATCCGTTCCAGGAAACGGTGGCGCAGCACGGCATTACGTTAGAAGAAGCGATTGAGCAGATTGATATTGGTGGCGTGGCGATGGTGCGTGGCGCAGCGAAGAACTTTCAGCGCGTGACGGTTCTCACCGATCCGGCGGATTACACGCTCGTGCTGACGATGCTGCGTGATCACGGCGAAGTGGATGCGGCGACACGGCGGCGGTTGGCGGTGAAGGCATTCCAGTTGACGCGGGATTATGACACGGCGATTCATGCGTATCTGGCGCAGGATGTCACGGCCAGTGATGCTTTGCCGGACGAATTGCCGCGTGCTTATTCGTTAGGCTTGACGCGGATTCAAGCGCTGCGTTACGGCGAAAATGCACATCAGCGGGCCGGGTTGTATGCGCTGCGGGCGGTTGATACGCCGTTTGGGGGTGAGTTGTTGGGCGGCAAGCCGCTGTCCTATAACAATTTGCTCGATATTGATGCTGCGTGGCGTGCGGTAGGCGGGTATGAAAATCCGGCAGTCGTGATTGTTAAGCACCTGACGCCGACTGGTATCGCGGCAGCCGCTTCAGCAGCCGAGGCATTCCCGTTGGCATTGCAGTCGGACCCGGTATCCGCGTTTGGCGGCGTGATCGCGGTCAACCGGCAGGTGGATGATGCGTTTGTGGAGGCGCTCGGCTCGTTGTTTGTGGAGGCGATTGTTGCGCCTGATTTCACGCCCACCGCGCAGCAAAAACTCGGTGTGAAGCGCAAAAACTGCCGTTTGCTGCGGATTCCGCCGCACCAACCGCGTGAATATCTTGAAATCCGCAGTGTACTCGAGGGTTACCTGGTGCAGGAGCCGGATACCGGTGATCCAGAGGGCACAACGTGGGAGATTGTCACGGAGCGTAAACCGTCGTCGGACGAGCTTCAGGCGCTGCGTTTCGCGTGGAAAGCGGTGCAGCATGTCAAGAGTAATGCGATTGTGCTGGCGCATCCGAACGCGACCGTTGGCATTGGCGGTGGGCTGCCGAGCCGGGTCGATGCCGCGCAGTTGGCGGTGACGAAAGCCGGTGAGCGCGCACAAGGGGCGGCGCTGGCCTCTGATGCGTTTTTCCCGTTCCCGGATGCGCTCGATGTGGCTGTCGCGGTGGGTGTGACGTGTGTGGTGCAGCCGGGCGGTTCGATTCGCGATAAGCAGGTGATCGAGGCGGCGAACGCGGCGGGTATCGCGATGGTGTTCACGGGGGTGCGACACTTCCGGCATTAATCTTGAAGGGACGGGGCAGATGAGTGATGTTTGTCAGGAGGGCCGTAGCATAATTTAACTTGTCTTAACTTGAAGGATGCGACATAATAGGTTGCATAAGGATTTGTTCGACAGCCGAAGCGCTAATGTTACTCATCAACACAACATGGGAGGACACCTGTGGCGAGTGTAAGTTATAGAAACGTGACAAAACGTTGGGGTGATTTCACGGCAGTGGATGATCTGACCATTGATATCCCCGATGGCGAGTTCCTGGTCTTCGTCGGCCCGTCCGGGTGCGGCAAGTCCACCAGCCTGCGTATGCTTGCGGGTCTGGAAGAAATCACCGATGGCGAAATCCTGATCGGTGACCGTGTAGTGAACAATGTTGCGCCGAAAGACCGCGATATTGCGATGGTATTCCAGAGCTATGCGTTGTATCCGCACATGACGGTGTACGACAACATGGCGTTTGGTCTGCGTTTGCGCCGTACACCCAAGCAGGTAATCGACGAGCGCGTCCGCGAGACGGCTGCGAGTCTGGGTATTGAGATGTTGCTTGACCGCCGCCCGCGTCAGCTTTCGGGTGGTCAGCGCCAGCGTGTCGCAGTGGGCCGCGCGATTGTGCGTGAGCCGGCGGTGTTCTTGCTGGACGAGCCGCTGTCGAACCTGGACGCGAAGCTGCGTGTGGAAGCGCGTACGTTCATCAGCAAGCTGCACCAGCGCCTGGGGACCACGTTCATTTACGTGACTCACGATCAGGTTGAGGCGATGACGATGGGGGAGCGTATCTGCGTGTTGAACGCCGGTAAGCTGATGCAGATTGATTCCCCGACTAACCTGTACGATCATCCGGCCAACGTGTTCGTAGCCGGGTTCATCGGCAGCCCGTCCATGAACTTCTTCGACAACAGCGAGTTGATCGAGGAAGGCGGCGTGATGTATGTGGATATCGGCACGTATCGCCTGTTGATTCCCGAAGATCAGGCCGAGCTGTATCGTCCGCATATAGGCAAGAAAGTCCTCTTTGGTGTGCGCCCGGAAAACATTGCGCACCCTGATTTCCCGCCGCCAGGTATTGTGCCCTCCGAGATTGAAGCGAACATTGACGTGATCGAAGAAATGGGTCACGAGAAGATTCTGTATCTTGAAGAGGCTGGTAAGTCGTTCTTGGCCCGCATCGACCCGCGCGCGCAAGTGCATGTGGGCGAGCGCGTCCGGATGCAAGTCAATATGGCCGCGATGCACTTGTTCGATGCTGATACGGAGCAGGCGTTGCAGTAAGCCCTGTTCGATTTGTCTTCCCAGAGCCGTCTGTGTATTCTCACAGGCGGTTCTTCTTTTTTATGCCTGATGTAAGCTCCGACTAGCGTGTGAGAACACTTATGTTACAGGGTCGCGATGTTGTTAAACGTGAACACAGGCAGTTGATGCACGCCGTTAAGCGTGTGGTGCAGGGCGATGTCGCGTTTGATCAGGTGACGCGCTTGTTGTACAGCACGGACGCGAGCAATTATCAGATTGAGCCGGTAGGCGTGATCTTCCCGCGTGACGCGGATGATGTGGCGGCAGTGCATACGGTGGCGGCGGAGCATGGTGTGCCGCTGCTGCCACGAGGCGGCGGGACCGGGTTGGCGGGGCAGACGGTGGGTCACGCGCTGGTGTTGGACTTTTCGCGGTATATGCGGCGTGTGACGAGCGTGAATGCTGAGGCGCGGACGGTGCGTGTGCAGCCGGGGTTGCCGTTGGGACATCTAAACGCGCAGTTGGCCCCGTTGGGGTTGATGTTCGGTCCCGACCCGGCCAGCGGGGACCGGGCGACGGTGGGCGGCTGCCTGGGCAATAACGCGACTGGGATGCACAGCATCCTGTATGGCATGTTTGGCGATCATGTGCGGGCGGCTGAGGTCGTATTGGCGAACGGCACGCGAGTTATGTTGGGGGCGGGCGCTCCGGCAAGCCCGGATCGTGAGCGTTTGCAGAGCGTGCTGCGGCGCATCCTGGCGGAACATCGCGACGAGATCGCGCGGCGCTATCCGCAGACGTGGCGCACGGTAGCCGGGTACAGCTTGAATACACTCGATGCGGAGAACCCGAATCTGGCGCAGTTGTTCGCGGGGTCTGAGGGGACGCTGGGCAGTGTAGTCGAGGTGGAATTGGGGCTGGTCCCATGCCCGACGCAGACGCGTATTGCGCTGCTGCATTATGACACGCTGCGCGCGGCATTAGAGGCCACGCCGCACATGTTGGAAGTCGATCCCTCGGCGGTCGAGTTAATGGATAAGCTGCTGCTGGATTTGACGCGCACGCATCCCGACTACTCGAAGCTGTTGACGTTCATCGAGGGTGATCCGGCGGCGGTGATGGTGGTCGAGTTTTACGGCGAGAGTGATGCTGAGTTGACCACGAAGATCGAACGGCTCAAGACGCATATGGCGGGGCACGGTTTTCGTGGCGCGGTCGTCATCGCGGAAACTGCGGCGCAGATGGGCAACGTGCTTAAGGTGCGCAAAGCCAGCTTGGGACTGTTGATGAGTATGCGCGGAGAACTCAAGCCCGTGCCGTTTATTGAAGATGCGGCGGTTCCGGTGGCGCGGCTGGCGGATTATGTGGACGACGTGGATCGGATTGTGCGCGAGAACGACGCTACGATGGCGGTTTATGCGCACGCGAGTGCGGGGTGTCTGCATATTCGTCCGCTGCTGAACATGAAGTCGGCGGAGGGCCTCCGGCAGTACCGCGCGATTGGCGAAGCGGTGGCCGATCTGATTTTGACCTATGGCGGGACGACCAGCGGCGAGCATGGCGAAGGGCTTTCGCGGGGCGAGTTCAGCGCAAAGTTGTTCGGGTCGCAATTGACCGAGGCGTTCCGGCAGGTGAAAGCGGCGTTTGATCCGCGCGGGCTGATGAATCCCGGCAAGGTTGTTGATGTCGGCGCGATGGATGATCTTCGGACGCTGCGTTACGGGCCGGGCTACGACACGATGTATGCGCCAGAGACCACACGGTTCGACTGGTCGGCGGACGGTGGTTTTGCGGCGGCGGTTGAGATGTGCAACGGCGCGGGCGAGTGTCGCAAGGAAGGCACGGGCGTGATGTGCCCCAGCTATATGGCGACGCGCGACGAGGCCGCTTCTACACGCGGGCGGGCGAATGTGTTGCGATTGGCAATGTCGGGCGCGCTGGGTATGGAGGGGCTTTCCGATGCGCGCGTGTACGAGGTGCTGGACCTGTGCCTCTCGTGCAAAGCGTGTAAGGCGGAGTGTCCGTCGCTGGTGGATATGGCGCGGCTCAAGACGGAATTCACGGCGGCGTTTTATGACACACATGGTGTGCAGCTGCGGTCGTGGATTTTTGGGCATATTCATCGCCTGAATCAGCTAGGGAGCCGAGTCCCGTTGTTGGCGAATTGGGTGATGACCTCGCCGCTGGGACGTTGGGCGTTCGGGCGGCTCGGCGTGGCGACAC
>CBEVZO010000323.1:0-5181 GCA_965554365.1 uncultured Anaerolineae bacterium | reverse complement strand
GTTCATGGCGGGGACGTCGAAGTAGCTCATGTGGTTCGAGACGATCAGGTACGGGGGTTCCAGCAGATTTTCCTTGCCGATCACGCGGTAGCGCGCGAACAGTCCGAGCAAGATGCGTGACAAGGGGCGCGCGAGACGCGATTCCGCGCTGACGGGCCAGTTAGCGGGCATTCCGGGCGGTGGTTTCCTGGGCATGATGAGGCATTCTCCTACGTTATGCCGCCAGCATACCGCACGCGCGGGGGAATGCGCAAGGGTGGAGTTTTGGGTTGGGGCGCGTGGTTGGGGCGGGGTGTGGAGGATCGATTATCGGCGGTGTCGCAACCGTCGCGACGTGCGTAACTGATGAAGACCAGCGGATCAGAATCGGGCATGGTGTGTTCTCGTGGTGTGCGTGCGCAGAACTCTGTTTGCGCCCATTATGCCATAGGTTTACCCGCTCCCGCCAGCCGCCACGTCTGTTTCCGTCGCTGTTTCCGCGTCCACATCCTGTACCTCCGCAGCGGGAGCCGCCGCCGGGTCGTGCGCCGGACCTTGCGACGGCACGCCGACCGGACGCAGTTCGTAGATCGTCACTGCCTCCTGCCGCCCCTTGAGCTGCAACTGGTACGTGTCCGCCTCTTTGATGCGCCCTTCAAGCAGGTCAAACGTCCGCGCGCCGATGTAGAGCGTCCCGCCGGGAGCCAGGCCGGACAGCCGCGACGCGACGTTCACCGTATCTCCGATAGGTGTGTATTCCAGGCGGCGCTGCGATCCGATGTTGCCGACCACGACTGGTCCCGTATTGATCCCGATGCCAAACTGCACCGGCGCGCCAAAACGTCCCGACTCGTTCAGGCGCAGCACCGCCGAGAGCATCTCCTGCCCCGCGATCACCGCCAGCCGCGCGTGATCGTCTTGCGGATACGGCGCGTTCCAGAACGCCATGAGGTTGTCGCCCATGTACTTGTTGATCGCGCCGCCGTACCGCATCACGATGACGTTCATTTCTTCGAGGAACACGTTCAGCAGGCCCACAACCTCGGTCGGGCTGAGTCCCTCCGCGAGCGCCGTGAAGCCGCGAATGTCCGCGAACAGCACGGTGATCTCGCGTTCCTCGCCGCCAAGCTGCAACTCGCCCCGGTCAAACGATTCCACGATCTTCTGCGCGATCTCCGGCGACACGTAGCGGCTGAACAGGTCGTTGATCTGTGTCCGGCGGCGCTCCTCAAGCATATACACCGTGATCATCGTGCCCAGGAACGCGAACGCCAGCGCAAACGCCGGGAACAACAGGTCCATCGTGCGGCCCCAGATGACAAACGCCACCGAGGCATACGCAAAATATGCGCCATACGCCAGCAGGAGCGCGACCAGCCCTACATACCAGCGCAGGAACGGCAGCAGCATCCCCGCCAGCAGCGCGAACAGGAACGTGTTGATGAGTTGGTGCGTGTGCGGGATCGGGTGCAGCGGTAGACGTGTGGTGGTCTTGTAGATCGGGATTTCGACCACGCCCAGGTCCAGCGTCAGATCGACGTTGTTGTGAATCTCCGGCACGGTGGGCAGCGACTGGTGGATCGTTTCGATAATGTTGGCATGAATCTCAACGCCGTACATTTTCTCGCCCCTGTGCGTGATCGGTGTGGCGTAGTTATCAGGCAGTCCCGCCGCATCCAGCGCGCCGATCAACACGATTTGCCCCGCGAACACTTCCGGCGGCACGCGGCCTTCCAGCACGTCTACTACTGTATACACGGGATACGTCTTCGCGCCATATATTTTACTCGGCGGGCCGAAATAGGTGATCATCATCTGCCCTGTGCCGTCCGTGATCAGGTCGCGGTTGGCAAACTGTACCAGGCCTTCCTCGACCGTTACCGCGTTGATGATGGGAATGTTCAGATATTGCATATACGTCGCCAGCCCCAGCGCGGGCAGCAATTCGCCGTGATAGTCGATCACCAGCGGCACCCGGCGTACTTGCCCATCGTCGTCCGGCTGAATGTTGACGTGGCCCAGTATCCGCGATGCGTCACGTAGGATGTCGGTGGGCGGCACGTAGAAGTCATACGTGATCAAATCTCCGATGGCAGTGGTGGTCAGGATATCTTTGTTATCACCCTGTACCGGCTGCACGACGTTGCGCGCCGTCTGCATCGCCTCCGCGAGTGTGGCGTCATCCTCGGTCGGGTCCGCGAACAGCACGTCGAACACAATCACCCGCGCCCCGGCGTCGTCCAGCAGCGTCACGAGGTCTGTCCAGCGCGTGCGATCCCAGTCTACCGTCGAGCGCCCATACGCCCCCAGGCTTGTGTCATCCACCGCGATAATCGTCACAATGCCGGTGGTGGGGCGCGGATTGTAGAAGTTGTCGATCAGGCGCGTGCGGATGCTCTTGAAGAATCCGAACCACTGCATCCCCAGCACCAACACAGCGATGATCAAGCCGACCACCACGCCGCTCAACAGGCGGCGGCGCGCGTGTTGCAGCGTGAACAGTGCGCGGCGGATACGGCCCAGTACATCGCGTTCGGTCTCGTGTTTTAGTTTGGAGTGCATAACAACCCTCGTTGAGTCTGATGATTATTGATGGTGTTACGAGTGATTATAGCCGAATCGAGGCCGGGGCGGAATTGGGGTGGTCGCTGTGCGGCGTTTCCCTTCTCTGTGCAGGCTGTGCTACACTACGCGGGTGGAGCAGCGATAGCGCACGGACTAAGGACGCGTCCCCAATGAATGACAAGGTGATGATCAGCAGCACGGCCCGCGATCTACCAGCGCATCGTCAGGCCGTAGGCGACGCCTGCCGCGCACTCGGCTACCAGACGGTGATGATGGAAGACCTCCCCGCGCTGGATGCGGACGCCATCGATGCCTCGCTCGCGATGGTCGATGCGGCGGACGTGTATATCGGCATTTTCGCGCAGCGTTACGGCTACATTCCCCAGGACCGCAATCCCGATGGCATCTCGATCACTGAGATGGAGTATCGCCGCGCGGTCGAGAAGCGCAAACCGCGCCTGATCTTTGTGGTGAGCGACGATCATGCCCCCGGCCTGGAATCCGATAGCGACGACGCGATAGTACAGCAGCGCGACGCGTTCAAGCAGCGCGTGATGACCGACCGCGTGGTGAAGTTCTTCACGTCGCCGGATCACCTGCGCGCGGTGGTGGGTGAGGCGCTGGCGGCGTGGCGGGAGCAAGGGCTGCGTTGGATGCCCGATCCGCTGCCGGACCCCGACTATCTGCCGGAGACGTACACGCTGCCGCCCGGATCGCGTGTGCTGGTCGGGCGCGCGGAGTTCTTTGTCGGACGTGAGGAAATCTTGCGCGAGATCGCCGGGGCGCTGTTGCATGGCGCGGAAGACGCGAAGACCGTGATCAAACCCGCCGTCGCGACCGGGGCGGGCGGCATCGGGAAAACGGTGCTGGCGGTGGAGTTTGCGCACCGCTTCGGGCGCTACTTTTACGGCGTGCATTGGATCAACCTCTTTGGCGTGACAGGCGACGACGTGGACGCCCACCTGCGCGCGGAGATCGCTGCCAACGGACAGCGGATGCACCTGCCCGGCTTCCCGCAGGACGATCTGCCCCAGCAGGTCAAGCTGACGCTCGACGCGTGGCGCAAATCCCCGCCCCGGCTGCTGATCCTCGACAACGCCGAGAATCCGCAGGTGGTGACGCACGCGCTGCGGGCGTTCGCGGGGCTGCGCGTGCTGGTCACGTCGCGCTGGGGCGAGGACGGTGACTGGCGCGTGATCGGTGTCACGCCGCGCGCACTCGATACGCTCACCCGCCCGCAAAGCATCAAACTGCTGCGCGATCTGGCCCCGCACCTGATCGACGCGCCCGACGCTGATCTCGACCGGCTGGCGCAACGCCTGGGCGACTATCCACTGGCGCTGCACCTCGCAGGCCGTTACCTGGACCGGATGCAGCGCGTGGGCGGTGTGACGGTGGATGACTACCTCACGCGCCTGGACACCGCAGGGGTGGCGCATCCCGCGTTCAGCAAGGCGGAGCAGGCCCAGGACCCCGCGCTGCAAGAGCATCACCGCACCGTCGCGCACTGCCTGGGGCTGAGCTGGGTGAAGGTGGACGATGCGCTGGCGCAGCAGTTGTTCCGCGCGTGCGGCTATCTCGCGCCCAACACGCCCATCCCGCCGGAGCTATTGGTGCGGTTGGCGGACGACGATCGTGACGCGCTGGCGCTGGCCCTGACGCAGTTGGTGCAGTACGGCCTGCTGGCCCCGCACGTTGGAGAGGATACGGAAGACGCCGCCGCACCAGATTCCGGCGCACGGCTGGCGATCCACCCGCTGCTGGCATACTTCGCGCAGGGTTTGGATGCCGGGGCGGATGAGGAGGCGGTAGGGGTGTTGCTCGCCGCGCCCACGTTGGCGCGCGTGGCGAAGGCGTTGGCATGGGTGGCAAAGCAAGCGGGTGAGACCGGCCTGCCCGCGCCCTTCGTGCCGCTGCGCCCGCACGTCGAGGCGGTCGCCGCACGCGCCGATGCCGCCGGGATGGAAGAGGCTGGGGCGTTGTGGAATAACCTGGGTGCTCACCAGCAGATGATTGCCGACTATACCGCCACACGCCAGAATTTCGAACGAGCGCTTGCCATTGGCGAACGTGTGCATGGCCCCGTTCATCCGAAAGTTGCCATTCGCCTCAACAACCTGGGGGGCGTACTGCGTGCCCTGGGCGACCTGCCCGCCGCGCGCCAGCACTACGAACGCGCCCTCGCCATTGATGAGCGTGTGTATGGCCCCGATCATCCTGATGTAGCCATCGATCTCAACAACCTGGGATTGCTGCTGCAAGACCTGGGCGACCTGCCCGCCGCGCGTCAGCACTACGAGCGCGCCCTCGCCATCGACGAGCGCGTGTATGGCCCCGACCATCCCGACGTTGCCATCGATCTCAACAACCTGGGGAGTGTGCTGCACGACCTGGGCGACCTGCCCGCCGCGCGCCAGCACTACGAGCGTGCCCTTGCCATCGACGAGCGTGTGTATGGTCCCGATCATCCTGATGTGGCAATCGATCTCAACAACCTGGGGTTGCTGCTGAAAACCCTGGGCGACCTGCCCGCCGCACGTCAACACTTCGAGCGCGCCCTGCCTATTTTCGAGCGTGTGTTGGGTGCAGATCACCCGAACGTTGCGACGCTACTCAACAACCTGGGGGGTGTACTGC
>CBEVZO010000322.1:0-5188 GCA_965554365.1 uncultured Anaerolineae bacterium | reverse complement strand
CGCCGCTGCCTCCGCGTGCCTGAACCGCAGCCGGTGGGGCGGACACGGGCAGCAGTGCCACAATCAACAGCGCTAATACGATGTGTCGTAACAGCTTTTGCATGTGTTTTTGCTCCTTGTAAGTCGTTTATACTAACGTGCCAGCGGGTGTAAGCATATCCTGTTCAATCAGCCATGTGTCTAAATGGTCGAGTAATGTATCGGTGTGCTGAAGCGTGGTGTGTGCGTCCCAGGGACCGGCGGTCGCACAGAGCAGCGCATCTACATCCTGCGCCATTGCTTCCGGCAGCGTCGTGCAACACTGCGCCGCGAGCGCGATCAGGCGTTTCTCACCGGGCTGCGGCTGGCGGTTCACGGCGAAGATGATGTCAAAGTAGCTCGCCAGCAGTGCGGCGACGCGGTGGTTGACGCTCACCCGGTCCTGGCGCAGGATCGCGAGTTCGATCTGGTGATGATACGACGATCCGCTCTGCCGCAGCAGAGGATAATTTATGCACAGCACGTTTTTGCGCAATGGATCGGGGTAGGGCTGCTGGGCGCGCGCTTGCAACGCGGCGAACCACCCCGCGCGATCAAACAACGGCGTCGAGCGCAGGATCGTGTACCAGAACGCAGTCGAGTAGCCGGCCTGCGCGTGGTGCTGCACTATTACCCGTTCGATCTGCGCCTCGATCCAGTCCGGCGACCAGTAGATCAGGTCCACGCCCAGACCTGACGCGGCATCGACCCAGGCATCTTCCGACCCCCAGTATGGCTTGTCAAGTTCGATGCTGGGGTGATCTGCGCCTGCATACTCAATCGCGAGCGCCTCGCGCTGTGCGCGCGTAATAGGTTCCGTGTGGTACACATAGATGTCGAGATCGGAATGCGCGTCGGCGGTGGCGGCGGTGAGCGATCCCGCGAGGGCCACCGCGCGTACCTGCGGCAACGTCCCGAAATCGGCGGCGATGGCTTGGGCGCGGGTCAGGGCGTGTGCGGCAGGTGTGGTCATCAGATGACTTTCGCTTGGGTTATCAGAATTCAAGGTTCGATGTTATAATAACCATCTAAACCGGTTTAGCAAAATTAATAACCTGGGTAATATTGACGATTGTATTCAACATACGCCCGGTTTCCGATCCGCAAGGTCAACACGGCCTAATTAGATTCGTGGATACTATTTCTCATGCGCCGAGTAACAATTGACGATATCGCCAAAAAAGCCGGGGTATCCAAAACCTCAGTTTCGTTCGCGTTCAACAACCCCGACCGGCTCTCCGATGCCACCCTGGCCCATATCCTCAAGGTCGCAGAGGAGTTAGGCTACTCGCCCGATCCTATCGCCAGCAATCTCAAGACGCGGCGCACCGGCTGCATTGGGCTGCTGTTGCCGCAGGCGATCCCGGCGGTAGCGCGTAACCCGCACAACTTCGAGTTTATCGAAGGCATTGGCGAGGTGTGTAACGACGCCGGATTATCACTGATGATCGTGCCGCCGTTAAAGGGTAATCTACGTCGCGCGATCAGTCGTGCCGCCGTTGATGGCTTTATCACGCTGGGCTTGGAACCGTTCCGACAGACGGTGAAGGTGTTGCAACAGCGGGGTATTCCGTTTGTGTTGGTCGATAGCGAACCGCGTACCGGTTTGCCGTGCGTCAACCTGAACGATGAGCAAGGCGGGTATATGGCGATGTCTCATGTGCTGGAGCACGGACACCGCCAGATCGCGATTTTGGCGATTCAGTCGGAACATCACGGCAATTATGAGCAGTATACGGGTTTGATGCGCCGGCGCGTGAGTGGTTATCTGCGTGCGTTGGATGATTATGGGCTGCATATCGACGGTGAGAGTATTCGACTGATAGAGTGCAGTTTAGACCCTAATGAGGGCTACCGCGCCTTTCAGACGTTGTGGCGGGCGCGGCGGCGTCCGACCGCGATTGTATCGATGGGCGATCTCTTCCTTTTGGGTGTGCTGCGCGCGGCACAAGAATTGAGTGTGCATGTCCCGCGTGATGTGTCGTTGATCGGCTACGATGATATTGCGTTTAGCGCGTTGGTGACACCGCCCCTGACCACGATCCGCCAGCCGACCGTCGAGAAAGGCGCGACTGCGACCCGGTTGCTGATTGACCTGATCGCGGGTGATGAGTTAGAGTCCGAGCATCTTGTGCTGCCGGTAGAACTCATCGAGCGCCACTCTGTGCGCTGTCTGGAAACTCCTACATGACGCAACGTACTACGTTGATTACTGCATTTCTAATTTTCATCTCGATTGGCATGGCGTCGGCAGTTTTTGGTCCGGCGCTTTCCACGTTAGCTGATCGTGTGGGGACCGACCTCGCCACTGTGGGCGTGCTGGTCACGACCAGTTATCTGGGCACGATGGTCGGACAGGTCATTGCCGGGCCGCTAAATGACCGGCTAGGGCAGCGTCCGGTGTTGTTAGTGGGCATTGTCCTCGCCGCTATCGGCACGTTGGTAATTGTACTCACTCACGCGCTGGGCATCATGATCGCTGGTTCAGCGGTTTTCGGATTGGGCTTCGGCGCGTTGGATGTAAGCACCAACTTGCTGATCGCGCAGCGCTTCGCAGAACACAGCGTGTCGGTGCTAAATCTGCTGCATGTCTTCTTTGGTGTGGGCGCAGTGATCGGTCCAGCCATTGCCAGCCTTGCGCTGAATACCACTGACTCTGCGATGCCCGCGTTCTGGATCAGCATTGGCGTGTTTTTGCTGCCGATACCGTTGGTGCTGCGGATGCCGCGTGGCCCGCTGGAAAAAAAGAAGAAGAACGACGACGCGCCGGAGATGCCGTTCAGCTACCGTGTGCCGCTGCTGTGGTTGCTAGGGGCGATACTGCTGCTTTATGTGGGTGTGGAGGCCGGACTGGGCGCGTGGATCACGGCGTATGTGGATCGCTCCACCTCGTTAGGCGAAGACACCGGGGCGCAGTTCACGGCTATGTTCTGGGGCGCGTTGACGGTGGGGCGCGTGTTGGGCGCAGTCTACGGCGGGCGGTTTACGCCGTTCGCGGTGCTGCGTGTCAGCCTGATCGGGATGGCGTGTGGCAGTGTGCTGCTGGCACTTGGTACGGGTAGTGTGGCCTTGACGGTCCTCGCGGTGCTGATTATTGGCGTGTGGGCGGGACCGCCGTTCCCCACCGTGATTGCGATCACGACGGCGGCGTTCACGCGCCATCCCGGTAAAGCGACGAGCATCGTCGTGACGCTTGCCAGCCTGGGCGCGTCCACGATGCCCTGGCTGACGGGTGTGTTGCTGGATCGTGTCAGCCCCAACGCGATGGCGATCTTTGTGGTGATCGAGAGCATCGCTATGCTGGGCGTGTATGTGTTGACGCGGCGCGAATTTGACCGGCGCACGGCGGCGTTGCGTGATGCGACTCTGACCCCGGCGCAGGTGGTGGCGAAATAGATTTTTTGTTTGCTGCGTTGTGTTCGCCGATGACTGAAGTCCATCGGCCAGGATCAAAAAAGTCCACCAAGGGGACTGCGAATCGCATCATTTATTGCTCAGGCGCGACAATGCCGTAAGGGTAATGGCTTGCCTTACCCAGGGCAGGTTTGGAAACTCCGCCCCTACAAAACAGTGTCATTGTATCACATGCCGCCACACCGCATCCAACGCCATCAGCGCGGTGAGGTTTTGCACCGGATGCCCGGATTGCAACGCGAGGGGCTGCGTGTAGTTTGGCGGGAAGTAGTTGAGGTGGAACCCATCTGGCATCAGGCCGCGCACGGGGATATGCTCCGCCACAACACCGAAATCCCACAACGGAATCTCGTATTCCTCCGCCAGCGCGCGAATGATTCCGTTCATGGAGTCGTCACCTTCAAGCCGGTCGGCTTTTGTGCCCAGCACGGGGATCGTGCCGCGCTCGATAGCGAATTCGATCACGAGCCGCATGTGCTGCTCAAACAAGTGCGGACTGCCGACCTCGTTAGTTCCCAGGCGGATCAGGAGGATGCTCGGACGGTGCAAGCGCAGTTCGCACGCCAGCGGTGTTTCCCCGGCCCAACAATACGTCGGATTCACCCAGGTGGGGTCCAGCACTGCCCAGACGTGATTGCCCGACCACACGGCGATGCTGTTGCGCGCAAACGATCCGTTGAAATGGTCGATCACTGGCTGCAAGTGACTGTACGAGCCGAGATCGTATGCGTCAGTGTCGAATTTCACCAGGAAATACGGCGCGGCGCTGTTGCAGTCGCCCAGCTTCGAGAAAGCGTGCGGATCATTGCCGAGCGCCAGTCCGTTCAGGTAAATCTGCCGCACATTGTCTCCGCCCAACGAGATGAACTGTCCCGATAATTGCCAGGCGGCAGCTTCCGGCGGGATGATGCCCAGGTCCGGCTGCGCGAGACTGGAATCGACCTCTGGTGCAGGGGCCGGTGTGACGGGTTCTGGGGCGGTGGGCGCTTCTGCCGGCGGATCAGCGACTGGAACGGCAACAGCGGGACTGTCTGTGTCCAGAATGCCGAGATCATCGGTGGGCAGCAACCCTGTGTCACCGCTGGCGGACGCGGTGTCTGCGGGCGAGGTTTCCGGTGCGTCAACGACAGGAGACTCCACGTCGATCAGCCCCAGGTCGGCGATGGCGGCGGGGATCACGAGGACTTGCCCGGTGAATAGCGGCTCTGTGCCTGTGAGATCGTTTGCCGCCAGTAGCGCGGGGAGCGTCACCCCATAGTGCAGCGCGATGCCGGTCAGCGTTTCGCCCGTGCTAACAATGTGCATCACGACGCCACCGAGTACCGTTGTCGAGATCGTGGCGGGCGGTGGCGCGGCGGGACTCGTGCCCGCGACAATGGGGATCACCAATTGCTGTCCGACCATCACCAGGTTAGGGTCAGTCAGGTGGTTGGCGACCATCACCGCCTCGACGGTCAGGTTGTATTGTAGCGCGATGCGAAACAGATTTTCTTCCGGCTGGACAATGTGTGTGATCCACTGCCCGCCGTCTTGTGCGGTAGCAGAGGGTATAGCCGGGACGAACTGCGCCAACAGCAGTAACGCGATCAGGGTGTATAGCAACGGTGTGCGGCGCATGTGAAATCCTCAACACATGAGCAGGGCGCACACTCGGCGCGCCCGCAGTATCCAACAAGCTTGACGTGGTGCGTGTTGTGCCTCTAAGGCCGTTCCGCGAAAATAAATCGTCTAAACTGGCTGCGGTGTAATGCGAACA
>CBEVZO010000321.1:0-5193 GCA_965554365.1 uncultured Anaerolineae bacterium | reverse complement strand
TGCCACCGTGCAGGATCGCCTCGGTTGCCCGGTCAACGGTGGCGCGGGCGTCTACCCGATGGTGACGCAGCCGTTTGAGCGTGGCGCGATGTTCTGGCGGGGTGATACGCGGCAGATTTATACGCTGGCGACGAGTGGTCAGTTCTGGCAAGTGCCGGATAGCTGGGCCGAGGGGATGCCCGCCGACGATCCGGCATACGGGCCGCCGGGCGGATTCTTGCAGCCGGTGCGCGGGTTTGGATTGGTGTGGCGTTCCAACGGATCAATCCGTGATGCGCTGGGTTGGGCCACGCAGCCGGAAGCGCAGTATGATGGCTTCTGGCAGGACTTCGAGCGCGGATCGCTGTTCCTGGGCGACAACGGGCGTGTCTATGCGCTGTTCACGGCGGAGGGTCAGCACTCCGGCGCGCTGTCACCGTAGACGTTTGCTGTGTTATGCGCGCGTAGGGGCGCTGTTCTACTGCGCCCATTGTTGATCGCAGCCCGCACCGAGCGCGGCAGAGCAGCGCCCCTACGAGAAATTCCTGCTTATTATGGGCACGGGATTTCGTGCGTGTGCGGAATCAGCGAGTGCGGCTTTTCGAGGCCGTGCGTTTCCATCAGCGCCGCATCGCCCATGATCGCGCGCGGATCACCGTCCGCGACAATACGCCCCTCGTCCAACAGCAGCACCCGATCACACACTTCGAGAATTAGCTCCAGATCGTGCGAGGCGATGAGCAGCGTTTGCTCTGATGCTTGCAAAAAGCGGATCAAGCGCCGCCGCGCACGCACATCCAGATTCGCGTCCGGCTCGTCATACATGATCACACGCGGGTGCAGCGCCAGCACGCCCGCAATCGCCACCATGCGTTTTTCCCCACCCGACAGATGGTGCGGAGGTCGCTCTGCCAATTCCAGCGCGCCGACTGTCGTCAGCGCGGCTTCCACACGCGCCGCGATTTCCGGTGCTGGCAGCCGCATGTTCGTCGGGCCGAACGCCACGTCATCGCGTACGGTCGGCGAGAAGAGTTGATCGTCTGCGTTCTGAAACACTAAGCCGATCTCCGGGTGAAACTTGTTGTACCGCATCGGTTCCCCGGCCAGTGTGACTTCGCCTGCCGTCGCCTTCAGCACGCCCGCGATTGCCAAAAATAGCGACGTTTTGCCCGCGCCGTTTGGCCCAATCAATCCCACGCGCGCACCAGGTGAGATGGTGATGCTCACATCGTGCAGCACGTCCGGGCGGCTGGGATAGCCGAAGCGTAAACCCGACACCGACAGGATCGGAGCCGGGGCAGTGTCTGCGTGCCGCCCATTGGAACGTGTATCTGGCGCAGCGGAGGTTTCAGTCGTGGTGGAGCCGTAGCCGCGTAGTTTCATCGCTTTGTACACTCGCTCGGATTGCTCAAAACTGCGGATGAGGATGCTGCCTGCCAGCGCCGCTAACGTCTGGAAGCCGCGCGGACTCAGTTTGCCGGATCGGAAGCCGCGCAGCCGCATGGATGTTTCCATACGCAGCAGCGTGTCCGCGATCTCGAACAGGTAACGGAACGTGAGCAGCGTCATGTCGGCGATCAGCGCCGGAAGTCCCAGCGCCCGCATCGCGTGGATCGTGGTCAGGAAAGGGGCTGTGCCGAACAGCACGAGTCCGACGGTCAGGATGCAGCCGAAGCGCGCCGCGATCAGTGCCAGTTGGACTACACCTTCCTCGTACATCGTCAGCGGCCCCAGTGTGAGCAGCACGGTCTGTCCGGCGAAAAATGGCAGGATGAGCGCCATGATGCCCAGGAAGTAGCCGGGATAGCGCAGCCGCGTGATCAGGAATGCCACCGGCAGCCGTGACAGCGCAAACAACCCCACCGTGATCGCGATCATCAGCGGCACGAGGCGTAGATCGCGCACGAACGAGAACGCAAAAATCACCGCCAGCAGCGTCACAAGTTTTTGGCGCGGTTCCCAGCGGTGCAGGGGCGAATCCAGGTGGGCGTACTCGTCAATCCATAGGCGCATAATGCCTCAACAGGTCCGGTTTTACACGCAGCAAATACAGCACCAGCGCCGCCGCGAACGCGCCTTCGATCAGACTCAGTGGGATGTGCGCCAGTGTCAGAGTGATGATCGCTTCGCGTTCCGCCGCTACGTTTAACTCCGAGGGAATGGTCGTGATCAGTAGCGCCATCGCGATCAGCGCGCTGAGCAGCAGTCCTCCGGCTCCGCTGATGAACGCGAATGTGCCGGTCCAGCGCCGCCCGGTAAGGCGCAGCGTGTGGCGCAGTTCAAACAGATGATAAGCCAACAGCGCGGGAGTGCCCATGATCGTCGCGTTGACACCGAGTGTGGTCAAGCCGCCGTGCCCGAACATCACTGCCTGGAAAAACAGCCCGATCAGGATCGCAGGAATCGCGTAGTAGCCTAGCACCACACCAAGTAGTCCGTTTAGTACCAGATGCACGCTCGTAGGCGGCACGGGAATGTGAATCCATGAGGCGACGAAAAACGCCGAGGTCAGCAGCGCGGCTTTCGGCACGCCCGCCTCTGGATCGTCTTCGCGGTTGATCTGGCGCAGCGCGACCCACGTCAACGCCCCGGCAGCAGCGTATCCGGCAATGGCGACTTCAGCGGGTAGAATACCATCGGGAATATGCATCAGTCGCTATCCTTAATGTGTGCGTTCTTGCTTGCGGCGCGCGAAGTAGAGCGCCGTGCCGACCAGCCCCCAGATCACGCTGGCGGACATCAGCACGATTTGCCCCGCGCTGAGTTTCCCGCCGTCCGATGATCCGCTGGCGGCAGAGTCAGCGATGCGGAGCGTGGTCATGCCCTGTGCCGCATCGTCATCGGCGGCATCTGTATCGTGCAGCATTTCCACCGTGTCCGCGTCCAGTGGGATTTTGAGCCACTCGCCGTGCCCCGCTTGCCGCACCTGGATGTCCCAGCGTCCCGCGTTAGTGATGTCCGCGACAAAAGTGTAGCGTCCCTCTGCGTCGCATGTGCCGGTCAGCCAGGGGGTCTTCGCGTTGTCCGGCGTATAGACGGCGACCTGCCCCTCGTCCAGCGGGTCGCCGCCGTCGAACTCTGCCGCGAGTGCCACCTCCACCGTGACGATCTCTGTCAGCGTGGTGGTCACCGTCATGCCGTGTGCTGTCAGTGACACCGCTGCGCCGGGAGTGATACTCGCGTGATCCGTACTGAAATTGATCGGGAGGTTCAGTGTCGCTTCCGCGTCGTCTGTGCTGAGCGTGACGGTCCACAGGCCGGGCTGGTGAGTATCTGGCACAAAGCTAAATGCCGCCGTGTTGCCGAGGCGTGTCTCGATCCAGGGATCGGCGGCATCCGGTGCGTAGACGGCAAGATTCGCGCGATTCACTGGATCGCCGTTAGCGTCGCTGGCGACGAGATCAACGCGCAGCGCGATCACCGGTGTCAGCGTGTAGGTGATCGTCATGCCGTGCGCCGCGACAGGTGCAGCGGGCAGCACTGTGAGGATCAGGGCGATCAGCAGTGTCACGATCAGCAGTTTGCGCATGTGGCAGTCTCCTTGCGCCGTCTATCCCGCAGCCTCATCGCCTTCGGCGTCGTCCGGTGCGGGTTCCTCGTCTTCTTCGATCACCATCGTCGGCTCGTAGCAGTGTCCCTCGCCCACATGACCCAACGTGGGCAGGATATCTACAAGCATCTGATAGTCGTCGGGGTCCAGCAGCAGCGCGAGGTCCGCCATTGTGGTCTCAATCACGCCGTCCTCAGCGATAGCCGCGAACATCTCAAACCCCGGCGCGCTAACGTTCAGCGCATCGTCCAGGGGCAGGTCGCCGTCACCAAAGATGTGGTCGAAGTGGAAAGTGAATTCCAAGTCGGCGACATCGTCAGCGTCGAGAATACCCTTGCGTTCATCGCCCACATACTCGCCACAGGTGTAGGCGTACTCGGTTTCGATATTGAATGTGAAGTCGATCTCTGTGCCGTCTTTTTCCGCTGCGCCGATGATCACTATCGTGTAGCCGTCGTTATCGTCGCTGTTGATCATCGACCATGAGAGCGCGTTGTAGTGGCCTGCGGCGGCGTTCTCGATCTCGTCGATGTAGATGCGGTCGGCGTCTTCGTCACCCTCCGCCAGATCGACCACGTAAACTTCGTCCAGCTCTTCGATTAACTGGGCCGCGATATCGGTTTCCATGTCGGGAATATAGGGCGGATCGGTCTGGTAGGCGGCGATGTCTGTCAGTGTCACCAACAGCGCATCGAAGGTAATGGTCCAGCCGTCTTTGCTGACGAAGCCCTGTCGCACAAAGTCTTCGCCGTTGGCGTAAAATTCCAGTGTGCCCACACCATCCTGGGCAGTGGCGGGCAGAACTGTGAGTGTCAGAGCGATCAGCAGCGCGCAAACCAGCAACTTGCGTTTCATAGTTACACATGCTCCTTGTTGTATGATTATACATCTGTAAAGTATAACGCATAATTTTATTATACACGATTCAATTCCAAATCAACAGTTTCTTACGTGCGTGCGGTTGACAACCCCTCCCTGATCCGCTAAGATGCAGGCACACCAGCAGGCGGTTGATTGCTGGCAGGTTGCTCGGACTGGGTCCTGCGCGGCAGGGCGTCCGAACTGTGTCAGGGCCGGAAGGCAGCAGCACTAAGGGCTTTACCCTGGGTGCCGCAGGGGTGCCTGGCCCGAGCAACGTGCCAACAATAACCGTTTTTTGCGTTGGAGGGTTGTGGCTATGGCGGAGACACGTCCCACGCGACCCGCGCAGCGTCCCCGGCTGCGGTCGTGGCGTGTGCGCGTAATCGGCACGTTGTTGATTGTGGCGGTGCTCGCGGCGTTGGCGATGATCATCATCGATTATGTGCTGCAAGTCACTGTAACGGTTGAGGTCAACGGGCAAACTACACGTATCCGCACCCACGCGGATACAGTACGTGGTGCGTTGGATGAGGCCGGGCTGATGATCGATCCTGAGGATGTTGTCTGGCCTGTGCTGGACGCTGTGCTGCGCGACGGCGACACGATTACGGTGCATAAAGCGTTTGCGGTGGCGCTGCAGGTGGATGCTGATGTGCAGCATATCCGCACGCAGTCCGCGCATCCGCTGGATGTCCTCACGGAGCAGGGCGTCGTATTGGACGACTACGTGACGGTGCAGGTCAATGGACAGACATTCACACCGCAGACCCTCGCAGAATACCCCTGGGATGTGCCCCCTACAA
>CBEVZO010000320.1:0-5200 GCA_965554365.1 uncultured Anaerolineae bacterium | reverse complement strand
TCCCGGTGGACTTCCTGCCGGACACGCTGCAAACCGTCGCGCGACTGCTGCCGTTTAATCTCGTGCTGTACGCGCCCTCCAAACTGTTCGTGGCGTGGGACGGAACACAGTTCATCACCGTGCTGGCGCTGCAAATCGTCTGGATCGGAATTCTCGCGGGTCTGCTCACCCTGCTCTATCGCTGGGGATCGCGGCATGTCAGCATCAACGGAGGCTGAGATCATGCTCAAACAACTACGCACCGAGATCAGCTTCGTGGGGCACTTGATGCGCCTCAACCTCGCCAGCCTGATGGAGTATCGCGCCAGCTTCTTGATGCAGGCGGTCGGCATGTTCATCAACAACGGCATCTACTTCGTATTCTGGCTGCTATTTTTCGACCGCTTCGACGCGATTCGCGGCTACCAGATTCAGCAAATCTACCTGCTGTTCGCGATTGTCGCGCTCGGATGGGGCCTCGCCTTCACCATCGCGGGGAACACCACGCGCCTCGCGGAGATGATCGCCACCGGACGCCTGGACTACTACCTGACGCTGCCGCGCCCCGTGCTGCCGCATCTACTGTTCAGCAGCATGAGCGCCTTCGCCATCGGCGATCTGACATTCGGCGTGCTTGCGTACCTGTTCACCGGACGCTTTGATATCATCTCAATCGTGCTGTTTCTGATCTGTGCGGTGCTGGCAGCGATCATCATCATGTCGTTCCGCGCCATAACCGGCTGCCTCGCGTTCTTCATCGGCAACGCAACGCAGTGGTCGTTCTTTCTGACCAACGCCATGGTCACCTTTGGGCTGTATCCGCTGGGGCTGTTTCACGGGATGATCCGACTGGTGTTGTTCACGGTGATTCCGGCGGCGTTCATCGGCGGCGTGCCCGTCGAGATCGTGGAAACGCATAGTCTGCCGCTGCTCGGCGGCCTGACCGGAGTCGCGATAATCAGCGTGACCCTGCTGAGTCTCACGTTCCGCGCAGGGATGCGCCGTTACGAGTCCGGCAGCGCGATCCATGTGAATATTTGAGGTTGTTCACTATGGCAGACCACTACATCATCTTGATTCCAAACAATCCTGCGCATGTACCTGATCCTGCGCAGCAGCTTGCAGCCGAAGCGTTCTTGCGCGAGATTGCACCCGAAGCCGATCACGTTCGATCAGCAACTTCTGACACTGTGAGGTTCATAGATTGCGGTCAGAATTTTGAGCATATTGCGTGTCCATTCTGTGGTGAACGCCTGGACGCAAGTGGTTGGTGGTCGCAAACAATGGTCTCGCAGTATCATCATGAACGCGGGTTTCGGCTTGAACCGATCACATTGCCCTGTTGCAACGAACGCACGACGCTGCACAATCTGGACTACCATTGGGCGCAGGGATTCGGCAGATATACCCTTGAGGCAATGAATCCCAATATCGGAGCATTGAGTGAAGAAATCCTGCATCAAATCACAACTCTGCTTAGTTGTGATCTTCGGGTGATCTACCGGCGCTTGTGAGGGCCGTTTCACGGTCCGACTCGTATGTAGCCCGGTCCATGTGGGCCGGGCGAAGATTATCGCCCCCTCACCCGCTCACATCCCCGGTGGAGGCCCGCCGCGCCGCAAAAACTCCATCATCATTTGCTTGGCGCCCTCCATATACCGCAACTCACGGCGGATCACCAACCGGACGCCCACTTCGCTCGCCAACCGTTCGAGCAGTTCGTACAGCGAACCGCCCGGCACGTAGATAATCGCAGGACGCTCCTGCAAATTCGCCAACTGCGTCAGCACGGCCATTGGCACATCTTCCCACACCGTTTTTAGTTCCGGCACCGGACGCAGCATCTCCTGCCCCACAATCGCCCCCGCTTGCATTTCGAGCATCATCACTATATACGGGAAATAGGGGCGTCCCGACGGGTGATCGTGGATCGGGGCGGGCAGCATGAACAGGTCCAGTTCAAGCTTCAAACGGCGTTGCGGAAAGGTCTTCACGTGTGCGAGCAGTTCCCCATCCATCGGCATATTCAGGCGCGTCGCCCCCGCCGGTTGGACGTACTGCTCGCGATCCGACCAGGTGCGCGCATCACCCTCGCCCGCTGGCACCCGCACCAGATACCGTTTGCGGTTGGGGTCCGGCAACAAACCGGGGTTAGCCTTGATACGCGGCGCAACCTCCAGCAACTGTTCCAAAACGTCCGTCAGAAACAGCGCCTCATGCATTTCCAGATACCAGGGTGCATAGCCCGGCACATAACTGCGAAACTGCGGCCACGCCTGTGGTCCGCGAAATTTCAACTTCAAACGGCTAATCACGGCGCGATCTTGATCGGTTAGTTCAGAACGATCCTCGAACGAGGCGTGCATCTGCGGCGCTTCAAAGAAACTCATCGGGTTCACCGCAGGCCCCAGCCGTTGGAACTCGCGAAATTTGTATAATCCCCGCGCCCCCAAATACACAGCGACGGCAAAATATTCGCCCAACAATCCCATCACACTAACAAACCCCAGACTGCCGGTCTCAGGATTCTTCACACCAAACACCTGATCCTCGGTCATCCATTCCCAGGGCGCGAGTCCTTTCACGCGCAACCAGACGTCATACAGCTTGCACCACTGCTCCAACGTTGGATTTACCATGATGGTCGCTTTCCGGCGAGCCTGTCGCCTACATACATTTCCCTATCGTCTGACACAACTGCGTGATGTGCAGCCGGTCGTGCTGCGCGGTGAAATGCGCCATTTCGAGCATCGTCGTCGGCCCGAAGATGTAATGCCGCGCCGGACGCGCCCATTGCTCCGGCGTGAGCGCCGTCAGGTACTCCACCGTGCGCGCGCGCTCTTTGGCAAACGCCGCCGCCACGAGCAGCGCATTCTCCGGGCACACGCGTGACGCGGGCGCGGGTGGCTCCTTCGGCTGCGAGAGAAACGGGTTCTCCTCGCGCGCGATTATTTCAAAGCGCGGGCGCTGCAACTCTGTCTCGCTCTCGTGCATGTGGCACAGCACCTCCATCGGCGTCCACTCTTCTTCATCGGGACGCAAGGACCATACATGATCCGGCGCTTCATGCACGATGCCCAGCAGCGCGGCGAGATTGCCATTCATGCGCGGCGCGATCTGCGGAATGGTGCGCGGCAACGGCTCCAGCATTTCAAGCCAGTTCTCGTCCTGCACCCGGCACGCAAAATCCGCCAACGACCCGCTGCCGTCCGGCAGCACCGACTGATCGTCCGACACAGCACAATCCTGACACACCCAAAACGTGTTCAACCCCGCGTGCCACGCCGGAACAATGTCGTTCTTCCAATCATCGCCCACCATAATCGCCTCGTCCGCCTGGACCCCGACGCGCGCCAGCACTTCCTCATAATACGCCGGGTGCGGTTTGGCGTAGTGCATGTTATCGAGCGTCGTCACGATAGCAAACTCGACCGCATCCACCGGCACACCCGCCCACGCGAGCCGCTGCTCTATCGCCGTGCGCGGGAAAAACGGGTTCGTGGCAACCGCCACACGATAATCACGTGCTAGCAACCACTCAACCAACAAACGCGCACCGGGCCGCCGCTGCGTCAACGGCTGCAACTGCGGATACACGTCGCGGTAAAATTCCTTCACCACCGGATCAAACGCCACACGCGTGACGCCTGTCTCCGCCAGCAGCGGATCAAACGCCCCGTAGAATGTCTCCCAGTTCGTGCGGCGCGGATCGTCGCTGCGTACAATCGCCTGCACCGCCGCCACCAACGCACGCGCAATCGCCGGTTCGATGCCCAGGCGCTCCCCCAGAAATCCGCCGAGCAGCGCCAGATAGCGCGTGACGAACTGCTCGGTAGGATTCCCCAGCAGCGTGTCGTCCAGGTCCAGCAGGATCGCCTTAATCATCCGTCTGCTCCAACGCGTCACGGAACAGGCGCAGCGCGTCGTTATCTTCGATGTCCAGCGGGCAGCCCGTGTACGGATCGTCAATGGACACGTCGTGTTGGGTACACCACGCCTCTACCTTGACCTGCCGCACAAAACCAAACCATACGCCGCGAATCGTCAGCGTGAGCTTCATCGTCGGGCTGGCGTTGGCGCGCACAATCTCAGGCACGGGGCATTTCGCGCAGTCCCCTGGCCGCCAAACCATTGACTCCGGGTTTTCCTGCGCCAGACGGCATTCCTGCACATCGCGCCCACGATTGAAGTCTTCGTAATAGTGAGGGCACTCTTGGCCCGCCGGTGTCCGCATACCTGCTCCCATTTGATATCCATCCACAAATCACACGTCACATTATGCTGAGTGTACGTGATCCCCCGTCCCGCGCCAAAAAGTAGGGGCGCTGTTCTACTGCGCCCCCTTGCGACCAAATTACTGGGTCCGGTAGGGCAACGCCCCTACTCCCACCCAACAAAAAGACCGGCGCGGAACCGGTCTCTTTTCACAGGGATGCGACAGCAACGGCCTAGACGCGCGTAATGTACTCACCGTTGCGTGTGTCCACGCGAATGGTGTTGCCTTCTTCGACGAACAGCGGCACCGACACCATCAACCCGGTTTCCGTGCGTACGCGCTTGGTCGCGCCGGTCGCCGTATTGCCTGCGACAGCCATCTCTGCTTCGACGATCTTGTGATCGACGTTGGGCGGCAGTTCGTAGTCAATGATCTCGCCTTCGTAGCTCATCAGCTTGATCGTCAGGTTCGGGGTCAGATAACTGAAATCATCGCCGAATAGGTCTTTGAGCATCTGCGGCTGCTCGTACGTGTCGAGGTCCATGAACGTCAAGAAGTCGCCGTCCTCATACAAATACTCGACCCGCGTCGTCTCGATGCGAATGTCCTCCACCTTTTCACCGGAGTTGAAGGTCATTTCGCGGATCGTGCCGGAGCGCAGGTTACGCACCTGCACCTTAATCGTCGCGCCGCCGCGCGCGGTCTTATTGTGGTGATACTTCAGCACCTTATAAATTTCGTTATCGGCGGTGAAATTCGTGCCGTTGCGTAGTTGGTTTGCATCAATCATGTGCGTCTACTCGTCCTCGTCTCACTCTATGCTCACTATTGCGCCGCCATTATACCAGAAATCCGGTGCGGCTTGAACAGGGAGAAAAACCTTAACGGGATACGGATTCCTGTTCTAAATCCCTGGTTCTAACGTTTTGCATTGGTTTTGATGCAGTGACTGATCAGCCCCTCCCCCTGGCCCCCTCCCCGCAAGCGGAGAGGGGGAAACAGGTG
>CBEVZO010000319.1:0-5213 GCA_965554365.1 uncultured Anaerolineae bacterium | reverse complement strand
CGTGTCCAGTGCGGGATTATCGCCCGTGCCGACGGTGATTGTCACTACATCGTCCGCCAGCCCGTGAAAGCTCCACCGCACCGTGCCGCGATCCTCCAACGTCTCGTTGACGGTCTGCCCGTAGGCGAACATACTCACGGTGTTGGTCGTGTCGGTGGCATTGGTGGCGTCCTCATCCGGCCACTCAACCGGCCACGCGCCGACATCTTCACCCGGCGTAGACGCGTCGAGCATGGGCAATGTCTGCACTGCCAGCGGTTCGCCGTCGCGCGTCAGAGTGACCTTGCTCGTGGCGACCCATCCGGTCACGCCCTGCGCGTAGCCGTAGATGTAGCTGTTGTCAGCGGTGCGCGCCAGCGCCACAAAGAGATCGCCACCGTCCAGCGTATGCAGCGTAGCGCCACTGCCGCCGTTCAGGGTGATCGCGATCCCATCTGCATTCGCCGTCGCCAGTGCTACCACTTCCTCGTCCGTGAGCAGCGCATTGGAAGCGATATTCAGCGGCACATAGGCGTAGTCATCGACCGCCATCGTCACTGGCGTTCCCGCTTCGGCATAGGTGTATGACAACGGTCGCGCATCGCCGGTCGCGTAGGTGCTGTCTTGATGGATAGCGAGCAGCTCCCCGTTGAGATACATTTCCATGTAATCGCCGATCATCAGCACGCCCAACGTATGCGGTTGGTGCGGGCCAGCGATGGACAGGGTCGTGTCGGTGGGTAGGGTCAACTGCACCCAGGCGTCATCGACCAGCACGCTCACGAAGTATTGCCCGTTATAGGCCAGCCCGTAGTAGTAGAACTGCCCATCGTCCTGCATCCGGAAGGCCAGCCCGTATTCATAGAAATCCGTGTCGCTCAGGATTTCCAGCGTGGCCTCCGTGTAAAACGCGGGCGAGGGCTGTAAGTACTGCGGGTTCAAGAACGCCCAGCGGAACGTCCCCGTGCCATCGGTCTGCATGATCAGCTTACCGTCGCGGAATTCGGCGAACTGCCAGTCGTTGACGTTGTCCACGTCGTTGAAGCGGTCCAGGGTGGGTGTGCCCAGGCTGATCGGGGCGGTATTCAGCACAGTGGGATTGGCGGGTTCAGTGACCAACGGCGCACCGTCTATCGTGATGCTGTTGATTATATGCTGCAACGCGTCCGCGTAGGCCAGGTCAAGGTCATTATCGCTCGGGGCTAGCGCCATGATATACAGCCAGTCATCGGGCGCGATGTCGATAGCCCAAATCCAGGCATGCAGTTGGGATTCGCGGATGTCCAATGTGAAGGCGGGATAGGCAAATTCGTCAGTGGCTGCGGCTCGTCCCTCGAAGTTTGTCTCGAAGGGATGCTCTGCCGCTGCCCGCAAGCTGCTGGCATCGCCGGTCATGCCGGTAGTCAACAACTCCGCTGGCGTGCCGCGCGCTACCGCAATCGAGGGATAATCGTTGGTCAGTGGATGATCGGCGTCCACCGGCGTCATGAAGTAGATGATATTCAGTGGAGACGCTGGTAGCCAGTTCGTTGGGTAGTCCAGCGTGATGCCGATGTCGCTCAGCGTCGCCGTTTCAAACGTGGTGGGCACAAACAGCGCCGGATCGACCTCGCCAGGGGGTATGATAGTCGGTGTAGCCGTCGGTGTAGTGACCGGTTCCGCCAGCGCCACACCGTCGATCTGGATGCTCTCGATCATGGTTTGCAGTGCGCCCGTGCCGAACTGCACATCGTAGCCCCAGCCTAACGGCACTTGCGCGATGATGAATACCCAATCATCCGGCGCAACTTCGATCACATACGCCCACGAATTGCGTGACGAATTTTGCGAGTTGAGCCAGTAGACCGGATAGGCGTAATTGGCGATTCTGCGTGACGCACCGCCCATCATTGTGACTGTGTTTTCCACTGCCAGCGCCGGACTCTCGGCGTTCGTGGTGAATGCCACGTCGAGCATATAGCCCGGCGTGCCGCGCGCGATGCGAATCCAGGGATAACGGTCATATTCGCCTTCATTGGTCGGCTTCATCGACACATAGCCCAGCGTATCCGAATAGAGCGGGCTGCTCCAGTTAGTCGGGTATTCCAGCGAAAGCCCCACCGCGCTGATCGTCAGCCGGTCAAAGCTGGTCGGCAGTGCGACTTCTGGCACAGGCGTAAACAGCGGTGTGTTGGTGGGTGTCGGTGTGTGTGTCGCGGTGGGACGCGGGGTCGCAGTCGGTAGCACGATCACCGCAATGTTCGTGTTGCCGGAGATTTGCACACTCTCCGCGGACACCCAACCCAGAGTCGGCCCGGTGACCACCTGATACCACCCGCCGTCTTCACTCACACCTAGCACCAAGACCCGTTCATCACGCGCGAGTGTGCCCAGCACATTACTGTCGCGGGACGGACTGGCGTACACGTCGGCGCGCTGCGCCAGGATTGTCGCGTGCGTGTTCGCCGGCGTCTCAGTCGGAAGCGGCGTATGGGTCGCGGTGGCTGTGGGTGTGTGCGTCGGCGTATGCGTCACCGTCGCCGTTGGGGTATCCGTCGGCGTATGGGTGGGTGTATGGGTCGCCGTTGCCGTCGGAGTATCCGTTGGCGTGTGCGTCACGGTGGCTGTCGGCGTTGCAGTCGGAACCGGGTCTGCATCACTGCCTCCGCCGCCCAACGCCAGGAACGCGATCACGGCGATCACGGCCACCACCACAATGAACGCGCCACCCAGTGCCACCGGGCTGATGCCCTTCTTGACGGGCGGAGTGGGGGGCGCGACGTCCGGTTGTGTGGGCGGGGCCGGTGCAGGCACGTCAGCCTCAGTGCCCATCATCGTCGGGGCTTCGGGGATATCGCCTTGCACCGTCGCCATTTCATCCAGGCGCGGCGTGGGCGACCCCATTGAGGTCGGCGTGGCCTCCGCTGGCACAAACGTCGAGCCGAACATATCTGATGCGGGGGGCTGTGGTTGTTGTTGAGCTTTGGTGGGCAGCCCTCGCACCGCGTTCGCGAGGTCTTCCGCCAGGTCTTCAGCGGATTGGTAACGCGCATCGGCTTCTTTAGCGAGCGCGCGTAGAATGACCGCCTCAATCGCCGGTTCCAGGTCCGCCTTAATCTCGCGCGGTAGGGGCGGCGAGGCGTTGAAGTGCTTGTACATCAACGTGTAGGGTGTATCACCATCAAACGGCAGACTGCCCAACACCATCTCATAGAGCATCACACCTAATGAGTAGATGTCGGTGCGCGCGTCCACCATCTCGCCGCGCCACTGCTCCGGGGCCATATAGGCGGGCGTGCCGAGAATGTTACCTGTCGCGGTGAGCTTGCTGGTCCCCGCGAGCATCTTGGCGATCCCGAAATCGGTCAGGTAGGCGTTGTCGCGCTCGTCCAGCAGCACGTTGTTGGGTTTCAGATCGCGGTGGATGATGCCCTGTTCGTGCGCGAATTGCAGCGCACTGGCGATCTGCGACATCATGCGGCTGGCGATCTTGAGCGTCAAGGGGCCGCGCGCGAGCCGGTCGTCCAGGCTGCCTCCGGCGACCAATTGCATCACAATGAAAATGATTTTGTCTTCGCGTCCATAATCGATCACCGGCAGAATATGCGGGTGTTGGAGACGGGCGATTACCTGGGCCTCGCGCCCGAAGCGTTCAACGAACTGGTCGTCGTCGGCGAGATCGGGCGTCATGACCTTCACCGCTACATCACGATCCATTGAGGCTTGCCGGGCCAGGAAGACGGTCGCCATCCCCCCGCGCCCCAACACGGATCGTATTTCGTATTGTCCATTGCCGAGAGTTTGGTTAATTAGATCATCGCTTGCCATAGCATATGCTCGCAGTGTGCAACTGGAATAAAATCACGTAGTGCTTAGAAGCGTACTTAAAATTATGGGAATCGGCAAATTGAGCTTTGCTATGCATTATGCAAGCCGGTAACGTTTAGCAGTCCACCTCACCCCCCACACGTGGAGAGGGGGAGAAACGCGCACAAAAGTCCCCGCTCCGTTGCATGGAGAGGGGATTTAGGGGTGAGGTAAACTTAAGACAACGACCAGACTCGGCACAGTCCTTAATGCCTGTTCACCCTTGAACTGGTGCATTTCACATGGGGGGCGCTGCGAGAATGCACACCGGGATTTTCGTAGGGGTGCTGCTTGCGGCGCTCTGGGTAGTTAGCCCCTATCCCCCCAACCCCCTTTCCCCGCAGGCGGAGAAAGAGGGGGGCAAGCACGCCGTTAAGCCCCTCTCCGCTGGCGGGGAGGGGGCGCGAACAAGTTCGCGTTGGGGGAGGGGCTAACCTCAAACCAGTTGCCCCAGGATTGAAATGCCCCCCCCCCTTGAACCGCTTGCGAGCAGGGCAGCCCGCACGTTCCGCCTACAGCCCTACACTCAATGCTCAAAACCTCTTGAAATCTATAAAAATATGCAAAAACTCTGCAAATTTCTCAATATATCAGGAAAAATTATTAACGTCACGTTTGGTATAGCGTTCATTGATAAGCCGCCAGTTCCATGACATAATGTTAAGGTAGACGTAGGTTTGCGCACTTTGGGAGTTATTTATGCGAAAGAAAATGTTTCTCAGTATGGTGATTGGCGCGTCACTGATTTTGGTGGCGGCGCTGGTCATGATGGGTGGCTCGGTCGAGGCTCAAGACGGCGGCGACGGTCCCACCATTGATCATTCCCTGTTCGCGCCCCTGGAAGGGCCGTTTGAAACCGGGCCGGATGTCACCGCCGCGTGTTTGCTGTGCCATCCTGGGGCAGCGGCAGAGGTGCATGACACGATCCACTGGACATGGGAATACGAAAACGAAGAAACCGGTCAAACGCTCGGTAAGCAGAACGTGATCAACAACTACTGTGTGGCGCTCGAAACCAACGAAGCGCGCTGCACAAGCTGCCACGCGGGGTACGGCTGGCGTGACGACACATTTGATTTTGAGGCCGAAACCAACGTGGACTGCCTTGTATGTCACGACACGACCGGAACCTACCGGAAGTTCCCGACCGCCGCAGGTCACCCGGCCTACGAGCCGATGGACTTTGGTGGCACGACCTGGGAACCGCCCGATCTCGCTGCGGTGGCGCAGGGTGTGGGGCCGACGAGCGTGCAGACCTGCGGTAGCTGCCACTTCTATGGTGGCGGTGGCGATGCAGTGAAGCATGGCGATCTCGACTCGACACTGCGCAACGCGTCCTACGAACTTGACGTACATATGGACGTGGACGGTTTGGCGTTCACCTGCAC
>CBEVZO010000318.1:0-5219 GCA_965554365.1 uncultured Anaerolineae bacterium | reverse complement strand
CTGAGACCGGGCAAATTACAGTAGATGAAATGGTAATGGCGGTGGATGGTGGCGTGATCATAAATCCGGTCACAGCCAGTGGGCAGGTCGAAGGTGGTATGGCACAGGCGTTGGGCTACGGCCACGTCGAAGAAATGGTTTACGATACAAAGGGCCGCATGGTGAATCCGCACTTTGGCCCATATAAGATTTACCGCGCTGACGAAATGCCTGCGATGGGCGTTGTTTTTATCGAGACGTACGAACCCAGCGGGCCGTTTGGCGCGAAAGCCGTCGCTGAGATACCGCTGGATGGTGTCGGACCCGCGCTCGTGAATGCGGTATACGATGCGGTTGGCGTGTGGATCACGCACGGTCCGCTGCTGCCGGAGCGCGTGTGGCGTGCAATGCAGGAAATGGAGCAGGCATAGTGGCGATGAATGATGATCGTGTAGTGTTCGAGGCCGTAGTGACCGCGCAACGTGAAGGACGCGCGGCGGCGCTCGTGACGGTGATCGAGGCCCAGGGGTCCGTGCCACGCCAGGCGGGGAGCAAAATGCTCGCCTGGCAGGATGGGGCGTTTGTGGGCACGGTGGGCGGCGGAGAGATGGAGGCGCTGGCGTTAGGTGAAGCGCAAGCCGCGTTACAGGATGGTGCGACACGCATCTTGACGTACAACTTTGCCGATCCTGCGGCGGGCGATCCGGGTGCGTGTGGTGGCACGGCCAAGTTGTTTGTGGAGCCGCTACTCCCTGCGCCGTCGGTAGTGGTGATCGGGGCGGGACATATCGGTAAGGCGGTCGCGGAATTGGCGAAATGGCTGGAATTCCGTGTCATCGTGGGGGATGATCGTCCTGGTTATGCCACCCCGGAGCAGATTCCTGATATGGATGGTTATGTCGAAGCCACCGCCGCCGATCTTGTCAAGCAGATCGATATCACATCACGTACGTGCATTGTAGCCGTGACGCGTGGACTGATGGTGGATCAGGATGTGCTGCCGACGCTGTTGGCAACGGACGCGCCGTACATTGGTGTGATCGGTGCGCGCCGCCGTTGGGCATTGACCGCTGAGGCGTTGGTCGAACAAGGTGTCAGCCGCGAGGCACTGGCACGCGTTCATGCGCCGGTGGGATTGGAGCTTGGTGCAGAGACGCCTAAAGAGATCGCAGTGAGCATTATGGCCGAGGTGATTATGGTGTTGCGCGGAGGTACAGGCGCACCGATGATGTGGGCCGCGCCTGCCACCAAACAACCTGATGCGAATGAGTAGAGTGTTAGCGTGAAGCTACTGGCTATAAGCGATGTTGAACTGCCGCAGATGGGTGATCCTGACTTCATGCGCCGTGAATACGCGGACGTGGAGTTGATCGTCAGTTGCGGCGATATGCCAATGCATTACCTGGACTTCATCCAATCGGTGCTGAATCTGCCGCTGTTTTATGTGCGTGGCAACCACGACACGCAATACGCCCCGCCGAATCCGGGCGGTGATGATTTGCACCTGCGGTTTGTGGGGTTCAGGGGCGTTACGTTTGCTGGATTAGAGGGTTCGATGCTGTACAACCAGGGTGCAGTGCAATACACCGATGGTGAAATGACGTTGTTCGTGCTGCGTATGATGCCGCGTATGTTGTTCAATCGCGCGCGGCGTGGTTTTGGGGTGCATGTGATGGTTGTACACTCACCTCCGCGCGGCATTCACGATATTCCAGAGGACCGCGCGCACCGAGGGTTTCGGACATTTCTGTGGTTGATGCGTTGGGCACGCCCTCAATATCTGATTCACGGGCATGTGGATACCTGGGATCGCCGCAAAACACGCGAAACGCAGTTCGCGCAGACGCAGGTAATCAACATCAATCCGGTGATGGTACTCGATGTGTGATGCGCCCAAACTGCCGCACAAAGCACCTTGTTGTGTGGTACTATTGCGCAAAGTGATACTGTAACCGATTCGCATAAACAAAGAGAGTTAGTCAAAGCGATGTGGCACAACTACTATTCAGTAACGTCATTGGGTGAGGCGCTGGATTTACTGGCGCGCTATCGTGAGCGTGCGCGGATTGTGGCCGGAGCGACCGACCTGATCCTCGAACTGGAACGTGGACAGCGCTCCGATGTGGACACGCTGATTGATATCAGTCGTGTGCCGGGCCTGAACCAGATCACGGTACACGGTGACACGATCCGATTGGGACCGCTGGTGACACACAATCACCTGGTGGGCAGCCCGGTGATTGTCGAGCGGGCATTTCCGCTGGCGCAGGCGGCGTGGACTGTTGGTGCGCCGCAGATACGCAATCGAGGCACGGTCGGCGGCAATGTGATCACCGCCAGCCCTGCCAACGACACGATTCCGCCGTTGTGGGCGCTGGGTGCGTCGGTGACACTGGTCTCTACGCGTGGCGAGCGCACAGTGGCGTTCCCTGTGTTTTATCAGGGCGTACGCAAAACTGTGATGCAGCCGGACGAGATGCTCACCGCGATCACGTTCCCGGCGTTGGGCAAGCACGAACGCGGTACGTTTTTGAAGCTGGGGCTGCGCAAAGCACAGGCCATCTCGGTGGTCAACGCGGCGGTGATCCTGGGCTTCAACGATGATACGATCACGAATGCCGTGATCACGATGGGCAGCGTGGCGCCGACGATTATCCGGGTTCCGGTCGCGGAGCAGTATTTGCGGGGCAAGACGCTAACCGATGAGGTGATCCGAGAAGCGGCGCGGCTGGCGGCAGCGGCTCCCACGCCGATTGACGATGTGCGCAGTGGGGCTGGTTATCGCTCCGAGATGTGCCGTGTATTGACGGCGCGGGCACTGCGGGCGTTGCGCGATGGCACTGAGCGCGATGCTTGGCCGAACGATCCCGCGATGTTGTGGGGGCCGGAGCAAGGGATTGTGCAACAGGCGCTACCGGGGTCAGTGCATCACGAAGATGATGCAGCCGATACCATCGTAACTACTGTCAATGGCGAAACGATCTCTGTCACGGGGGCGGCGAACAAAACGTTGCTGCGTTTCTTACGTGAGGATGTAGGGCTGCCGGGCACGAAGGAAGGTTGTGCCGAGGGCGAATGTGGTGCGTGTACCGTGTTCCTCGATGGTGTGGCGGTGATGGCATGTCTTGTGCCTGCGCCGCGTGCGCATGGGGCGCAGATTGTGACGATTGAGGGCTTAGCGGCTGCGGATGGCACGTTGCATCCGTTACAGCAAGCGTTCATTGACACGGGCGCAGTGCAGTGCGGCTATTGTACGCCCGGTTTTTTGATGTCGGGGGCGAAGCTGTTGGAAGAGTATCCTGAACCCACACGTGCTCAGATCGAACAGAGTATTACCGGTAATTTGTGCCGTTGCACGGGGTACTACAAGATCGTGGAAGCGTTTGAACGCGCCGCGCGCACTGTCGAACAGGACAGATAATAACTCAAGGAGTTTGCCAGCATGACCGAGGGACAAAAACAAAAACCGAAGCGGGATATGTATAAGGTGATGCTGCCGATTATGGGGTTGGTGTTTGTGGCCCTGTTAGCGGGCGTAGCGTATGGTCTTTCGCCGCTGGCGTTAAAAGCGATGGGATCGTTTAATGAAGAGTGGGAGCAGAAGCTCTATGCGGATGACGATCCTACAACACGTGAAGACGAGTCCAAAGACTACGATCCGCAGTATCGGTGGCTGTTTATGGGCATTATCTGGTTGGCGTTGATGGGGTTGGGTATGACGGTGGTTGCTGGTGCGTCGATGGGCACGGATCCCGAAAAGGAAGCCTGGAAAGAAATGCCTGCTCCGCCAGCCAATAAAAAAGCGATGGTTAAGCAGTTGAAAAAGGATTTACGGGCGGCCAAGAAGCGTGCGCGCCAGAAGGAGAAACAATCCAAGCAATAGCCAACTATTTGCAGCACCTGAGGAGTATAGAATAGGGTGAGCGATCAAAAAGATTTTGTACTCGGTCAGAGTATCCGACGTATTGATGCGGTGGGTAAGGTGACGGGTGAAACCCCGTATCCTGGCGATATCGATATGGAGGGGCAACTCTGGATGAAGATCCGTTTTGCGGATCGTGTTCATGCGCGCGTGGTGGCGATTGATACGCGCAAAGCGGAAGAATATCCCGGCGTCGTGGTGGTGTTGACTGCCCAGGACGTGCCGGTGAACGACTATGGGTTGATCATGTCCGATCAACCGGTGCTGTGCGGTCCTGGAAGCAGCACTGCCGGTGCGGATATTGTGCGCTGCATCAGCGATCAGGTGGCGTGTGTTGTCGCGGATAACGAAGCGTCAGCCGCCGAAGCAGCAAAACTGATCGAGATTGAATATGAGGATTTGCCGGTGCTGGATACGCCGGAAGCTGCGCAGGCCGAGGATGCGCCACAGTTACACGATCATGCGGAGAACAATGTGCTGGTGCATTATCGCATCCGGCATGGCGATGTCGAGGCTGCATGGGCGCAGGCTGATGTGATCGTCGAGGGCGAGTATTATACTGGCGCGCAGGAACACGCCTATCTGCAACCCGAAGCCGGAATCGGCTACATTGATGATGCAGGCCGCGTGACGGTGCTTGTCGCGGGGCAGTGGGTGCATGAGGATCGCGAGCAGGTCGCCCACGCGCTCGGTTTGCCTGAAGAACAGGTACGGATCATCTATCCGGCGGTGGGCGGCGCGTTCGGCGGGCGTGAAGATATGACAGTCCAGATCGTGCTGGCGCTGGCGGCAGTGAAGTTGCAGCGTCCGGTGAAGATTGTCTGGAGCCGCGAAGAATCGATCCTGGGGCATCACAAGCGTCACCCGTTCCGCATTCGTGCGAAATGGGGCGCGACCAAAGAGGGCAAGCTCGTCGCGGCGGAGGCCGAAGTCATCGCGGACGCGGGTGCGTATGCGTATACCACCACCAAAGTGCTGGGTAACGCGCACCTGATGGTGTCAGGTCCGTACGAGATTCCGAACGTCAAAACTGACTCGTATGGCATCTACACCAACAATGTCCCCAGTGGTGCGTTTCGTGGGTTTGGTGGACCGCAGGCAGCATTTGCGGCTGAGAACCAGATGAACAAGCTCGCGGAGGCGCTGGGTATGGACCCAGTTGCGCTGCGGGCGCAAAACGTACTCAAGGACGGTGTCATCACTGCTGTGGGGTCGCCGCTGCCACCGAACGTGACGCTGGACAAGGTATTGGCGGAGGGCGCGATCCAGAGCGATTACTGGCAGCAGTCCGGTGCGGATTGGCAGCGTGTGCCAGTCG
>CBEVZO010000317.1:0-5230 GCA_965554365.1 uncultured Anaerolineae bacterium | reverse complement strand
GTATAATGCACTGGTGGAAGAGATCTACCCGGATATTCAGCCCGGCGAAATCAACATGAGTGATCCCGACCGCCCGACCTTTACGGTCCTGTGGCGGAATTAAGCGAGTTATAGGGATCACTGACAACTGATAACTATTTTCACGGATGGCGGAAATAAACGAGCATGGGTGAACTGGTCGTAGGAATCGACATTGGCACGACGAAAGTCTGTACCATCGTGGGCGAGGTGCGCGATACCGACGTGCATATCCTCGGTGTGGGCATCGAGCCATCGGCAGGGATGCGCAAGGGCATCGTGACGGATGTCGGCGCGGTGAGTGCGGCGCTGATGTCGTCCGTACACAAAGCCGAAAAAACTAGCGGCTACGAGATCGGGCGTGCGTTTGTGTCGGTCGCAGGCGGGCACATCGAGTCGCTGAACAGCAAAGGCGCGGTCGGCATCAACAACACGCAAGGCGTGCAGTTGAGCGACCTGGAACGCGCGATGGACGCCGCCAAAGCGATCACGCTGCCGCACGGTCGGCAAGTGCTGCACGTCATCCCGCGCAATTACACGCTGGATGGGCAGACCGGCCTGCGCAGCCCGTTGGGAATGCTCGGCTTCCGGCTGGAAGTTGAGGCCCACATTGTCACCGCCGCGACACAAAATGTCCAAAATCTGAGCAAGTGCGTCGAGGACGCGGGCGTGTTCGTGGACCGCTTCATCCTCAACCCGCTGGCCTCCGGTGACGTGGTGCTGACACCCGACGAACGCGAAGCGGGCGTGATGGTCGTTGATATTGGCGGCGGCACAACTGATCTGGCGATGTTCATCGACGGTGCGGTGTGGCACACTGCCGTGATCGCTGTCGGCGGGCAGCACATCACCAACGACACGGCGGCGGGCTTGCACCTGCCCTCCGAGTTGGCGGAAGCGGTCAAGCTGAAATACGGCCACGCCGATCCCAAAGCCGTCAGCCCGTTGGAGGCATTCCCGATTCAACCGTTTGGCGAAGATTTGCCGAGCAAGGTCCAGCGCGCCGATCTCGCGCACATTATCCACGCGCGCGTGGCAGAGACGTTCGAGCTAATCCTGAAAGAAGCCAAACGCAGCGGTTACGACGGGCTGTTAAAAGCAGGCATCGTCCTCACCGGCGGGAGCAGTATGCTGCCGGGGATCAAGGCGGTCGCGCAGCGTGTGCTGAAGCTGCCGGTGCGTGTGGCGCATCCTGAACACATCACGGGCATGGCGGACGCGCTCAAGAATCCGGCGTATAGTACCAGCGTGGGGTTGCTTAAACTGGGTCTGATCATGGATCTTGAAGATGATCGTCGTAAAACGATTCGCCGCCAGCGCGGACGCGGTTCTAGCGGCGGCGGCATCGGGCAGAAGGTATCCGGCTTCTTCACTGTGGTGGTTGAGCGCCTGCTGCCGAGGGATGAAGAGGAGTAAGGGTGCAGTGGGTTACAGACCCCTGCAACCGCCGATCCTGTTAGAACATTCAGGTTGGAGTATTCAAACTTTTATTAGCTTCATACAGAATAGAATTTTGCCAAATCGAAAAATGCCGTACAATAGGCATTATTATAGAGTCATAATCTAGAGCGTTGGCGGTTGGTTGTGCTGTGCGTCCTGGCAGCGCATGACGCTATGGACCATTCCAGGCGTCACCAACCCACAACGCAATAATCACTGCACATAAGGCACGTCCGGCGTGCTGCAAGGCCACCCATAGCGGGGCAGCTACCGGACACATACAGCGCACTTATTTAATGGAGGGTATATTCATGTCTGATGGTATGCCGATGGCGGATTTCGCCAGCATCAAGGTAGTCGGGATCGGTGGCGGTGGCGGCAATGCTGTGAACCGCATGATCGAAGAGGGATTGGGCGGCGTTGAGTTCATCGCCATTAACACGGACGGTCAGGCGCTCCTGCTGAGCAAAGCCAAAACGCGCGTGCGCATTGGCGAAAAGCTGACACGCGGACTTGGCGCGGGTGGTAATCCTGAGGTAGGCCGCAAAGCCGCCGAGGAAAGCGCCGAGGAACTGTACGAAGTGCTGCGCGGCGCGGATATGGTCTTCATCACCGGCGGCATGGGTGGTGGGACCGGTACAGGCGGCGCGCCCATTATAGCGCAGGTCGCCAAGGAGCTCGGCGCGTTGACGATTGGCGTCGTCACACGGCCCTTTACGTTTGAAGGCTCGCGCCGCATCCAGTCCGCTGAAGCGGGCATTGAGGCGCTCAAGAGCCAGGTCGATACGCTGATCGTGATTCCCAACGACCGCTTGCTGCAAATCGTCGATAAGAAAGCCAGCCTGCAAGAAGCGTTTGGCATGGCGGACGATGTGCTGCGCCAGGGTATCCAGGGCATCTCCGAACTGATTACCGTGCCCGGCCTGATCAACCTGGACTTCGCCGACGTGCGCGCGATTATGTCCGAAGGCGGCGCGGCATTGATGGCGGTGGGACGCTCCAGCAGCGAAGACCGCGCACGCGAGGCCGCCGAAGAAGCAATCAGCAGCACCCTGCTCGACGTGACCATCGACGGCGCACGCGGCATCCTGTTCAACGTGACGGGTGGCCCCAGCATGAGCCTGTTCGAGGTCAACGAGGCCGCCGCAATTATCAAGGAAACCGCGCACCCGGATGTCAACCTGATCTTCGGTGCAGTGATCGACGAGAATATGGGCGATGAAATTCGCATTACCGTCATCGCGACCGGCTTCGAGCAGTCGCGTGTGGCGCAACGCCGCCCAGTAGGACAGCCGCCGCAGCGTCGTGTGAAGCCCGCCGCAGCGTCACCGCGTCCGGCCCCGCGCCAGGAGCAGCGACCCGCCGCACAGCCCGAAGAGCAGACCGTCGACGTACCCGCTCAAAAACCGGCACAGCCTGCACGCCGTGCCGACGACGAATTCGAGTCGCGCGTGTACGACACCGACGATCTGGACATTCCGGCCTTCTTGCGTCGCCGCTAAGCGCTCCGGTGCAGGTGACGCTGCCAAACAGACCGCGCCGCTGCACAGCGCAACACCCGCGCGCCGTAATACGCGGCGAGTTGTTGCGCGCCTGATGATAATATACCCTCAAGACGACGCCTTCGCGTGCTGGTGGCTTGGCCGCTGCCTGCACGAGTGGGCGCTGTCTGTTTGGACACGGGCAGTAATCAGCCCACAGCTTTTAGGGTGAGAACAATCGCCATTCTTCAAAAGAATCGTGTCTGGTCGCGTGGAGCGCTGCGGAGTGAACCCCGCAGCTACACAAAATCAAAGGACGCTCAAGCGCCCTCGGTTGGCGCGCGATTCATGGGCCGTTTCACGGTCCACTGTGTATGTAGCCAGCACTGGCGATCCCCGTGGAGCGCTCATAGTCATACCTTCGTGGTGTTGCAGACGGCATGGATCGCGCTTCCCAAAATCTGCGATAATATCTACACACCGTGTAACCATGCGCCTGCACGGGCTACGCTACTATTTTCATGGCAAATAGACCCTTTGGAGTCAACCATAGTGGAAGAAAAAACCTTCAAGACGATTATTGAACCATTCCGCATCAAAACCGTCGAGCCGATTCGCCGCACCACGCACGCCGAGCGTACCGACCGCCTCGCCGAAGCCGGATACAACCTGTTCCTGGTTAAAGCCGAGGACGTGCTGATCGACCTGCTCACTGACTCCGGCACGGGCGCGATGTCGTCGCACCAGTGGGCGGGCATGATGCGGGGCGACGAATCGTATGCCGGAGCCACCTCGTTTTACAAGTTCGAGCAGGCCGTGCAGGATATCACCGGTTTCAAGCACATCATCCCCACGCACCAGGGCCGCGCCGCCGAGCGGATTCTGTTTGGGACAGCGCTCGCGGCAGGGCAGATCGTGCCTAACAACACGCATTTTGACACCACGCGCGCCAATGTCGAGGCACGCGGTGCAACCGCGCTCGATCTCCCGATCCCCGAAGGCAAGCAGCCCGCGTTGATCCTGCCGTTCAAAGGCAACATGGACGTGGGCGCGCTCGAACGGGTGCTTGAGGAGCAAGGCGATCAGATTCCGCTGGTGATGCTGACTGTAACGAACAACTCCGGGGGCGGGCAGCCGGTCAGCATGGCGAATATCCGCGCGGTGAGCGATTTGTGCCGCCGCTACGACAAACCGTTTTTCCTCGACGCGTGCCGCTTTGCCGAAAACGCATGGTTCATCAAGCAGCGCGAGGAAGGTTACGCGGACCAAACGCCGCTAGAGATCGCGCAGGAGATGTTCAGCTATGCGGATGGCTGCACGATGAGCGCCAAGAAAGACGGCATGGCGAACATCGGCGGCTATCTGGCGCTGAATGATGATGACTGGGCGCAGACCTCCAAGAACGCGCTCATCCTGACCGAAGGGTTCCCGACCTATGGCGGGCTGGCGGGTTACGATCTCGAAGCCATCGCCGTCGGGTTGTACGAGGCGCTGCAAGAGGACTATCTGCGCTACCGCATTCGCTCGGTGGAGTATCTGGGCGAATTCCTCACGGCGGCGGGCATCCCGATCATGCAACCCACCGGCGGCCACGCGGTGTATCTCGATGCGGCGGCGTTCCTGCCACACGTCCCGCAGCACGAATATCCGGCCTGGGCGCTATCGCTGGTGCTGTATCTGGCGGGCGGCATCCGCTCGGTGGAGATCGGGTCGGTGATGTTCGGCAAGCAGCCAGACGGCAGCGAGAAACCAGCGCCGCTGGAACTGGTGCGGTTGGCGTTTCCGCGCCGGGTCTATACGCAGAGTCAGGTCGATTATGTGGCGGAAGTGTTGGAATACGTCTTTGGCCTACGGGACCGTGTACGCGGTGTGCGCATCGTGCAGGAACCGCCCATGCTGCGCCATTTCACGGCGCGGTTTGCTCCGTCCCACGACGCGTTGATCGTGGAATGATGACGTAGGCGCTGATTTTCTCGTAGGGGCGTGCCCCGCTTCAGCCAAAACACGCCCTGGGCGCGGCAGAGCAACGCCCCCTACGCGCAAATTGAGTGATGTTTTGCTCCCCCTCTCCGCGCGTGGAGAGGGGGCCGGGGGGTGAGGTTAGTTTTTTGACGGCAGAGCAGCGCCCCTACGCTGCTGTGTCCGTCTGATTGGCGCACGGCAACGTGATGCAGAAGGGGCTGCCCTCCCCCAACGTGCTTTCTACCGTGATGCTGCCCCCGTGCATCTCGACAATCTTCTTCGTGATCGCGAGGCCCAGGCCGGACCCGCCAGTGGAGGTGTTGCGCGCT
>CBEVZO010000316.1:0-5238 GCA_965554365.1 uncultured Anaerolineae bacterium | reverse complement strand
CGGTAGGCGTGTTGAATATCAACAACCACGCGATCGGGCGCTACAAAGTCGAGGAAATCGCGTTGGTCGAGGCCTTCGCGGATCAGGCGAGTGTGGCGCTGCAAAACGCACGGTTGCACGATTTCGAAGTCAAGCAGATCGAACAGGAACTCACCATCGCGCGTGATATTCAGAGCAGCCTATTGCCCTCTGCTGCCCCGGACTTGCCACAGCTTGAAGTCGCGGCGCACACGGCTCCCGCCCGGCAGGTGAGCGGTGACTATTTCCAATATATGCCCATGCCCAGCGGCCAATTGGGGATCGCGGTGGGGGATGTGAGTGGCAAGGGTATTCCGGCGGCGATACTCATGGCCGTGATCACTACGGCGATGCGCGATGAGGTGGCCCGCAACGCACGCCCGGCAGACCTATTGAATGCGCTGAACCGGCTGCTGCTCGAACGTATGCGCGCCGCACACGTCAACAGCGCGTTGATGGTCGGCATTTTTGATCCGCCCACGCGCCGCCTGGAACTGTCAAACGGCGGGATGGTGCAGCCGTATGTGCGCAGCGAGGGCGGGCAGTGGGAATTCATCCCGGTGGGCGGCTATCCGCTTGGGTTATCGCAGCGCATGCCGTACACGTCGAAAACAATCACACTCGCGCCCAATTCACTGCTGCTGATGATGAGTGATGGCGTGGTCGAAGCGCAGAATCCCGCCGGAGAATTTTATGGGTTCGAACGCCTGGAAGAAATGCTCAACGGCCTGCCCTCTGATGTGATGGCGCAGGGCGTGATTGATGCGATATTGGCGAGTGTTAAGGTGCATCTGGACGGCGAAGAAGCGCAGGATGATCTGACGATTATGGCGATCCGGTCAGTGGAAACCGAAAAAGTGCATGTTGACGGCCCGGCGGACACTATCAAGGCGTCGATTGAGGTCACACGGCCTACCAAGCCCGAAGCGTTGACCAAACTCGTCGATGCAACCGCCGACGCTGCTGTTGAGACAGCCATTGAAGCACCGGCAGCCGTGCCTAAAGCGGAAGCGGCGACGGAAGCTGAAACCAAGAGTGAGACCAAAGTCGAGGGTGAGGTCGAAACCACGCCCGCACCTGATGCTAAAGCAGAAACACCTGCTGAGGCTAAACCCGATGCTGCGCCTGGTGCTGATGCTAAGCCCGAACCCAAGACGGCGGCGGAAGTTTCAGCAGCAGAACCCGCAGCAGATAGCGCACCGGCCAGCGAGAAATCTGCTGCACCCGCCGCGCCAGCGGTAGACCCCGCAGCACTATCGACAACAGCCAGCGCTTCGTCGGAGAGCGCAGCACCTGACACTGACGCGGAAGCGAAACCGTCCGACGGTGACAGCGCTGCGTCAGATACGACATAAGCTGGGTCAGGATTATGTGAGGGGATAAAAGATATCATGTTTAAGACTACTTCAAAAAAACGTTTGTGGGTCATATTATGTTTATTGGCGCTGATCGCCGTGTTCGTGTTAGCGGCTTGTGGCGACGATGACGACAAAGATGACAAAGACGACGATCAGGACGCTGATGAGTCTGTGAACGCCGCGTGGAAGATCGGACTGGTGACAAACGTTGATGGCACGATTACCGACGGCGGATTCAGCGAGAGCGCACACATCGGTGCAGAGCGCGCGTTTGAGGATTTCAGCCTCGGTGATTACGCGTATGCGCAGTCCAAAGATGAAGCGGATTATGCGATCCAACTTGATCAGCATATCAACGCGGGACGCAATATTATCGTGACGGTCGGTTTCAACATGGAAGCGATCACATACCAATACGCCACCGCACACCCGGACGTGTATTTCGTCGGCGTGGACCAGGGTTATTTTGGCCTGGGTGACATACCCGCCAACCTGATCGGCCTGCAATTTGTCGAGGACGAAGCCTCCTTTGTGGCAGGGGCGCTGGCCGGTATGATGACCACGAGCAATATAGTCGCCGTTGTGGGTGGGATGGAGATTCCGCCAGTAGTGCGCTTGGCTGAGGGGTTCCGCAATGGAGCGCAGTATGTTAACCCGGATGCCGAAGTGTTGATTGTGTATACTGGCGACTTTGGCGACCCGGACCTTGGCACAGCAACCGCCCAGGACTTCATCGACGCGGGCGCAGACGTGATCTTCGGCGCGGGCGGCTTGACCGGCTCCGCTGGTATCCAGTACGCAGCGCGTGAGGGCGTGTGGGTGGTCGGTGTGGATCAGGACGAGTGGCGTACCAATTTCGCCGAAGGGACGCTGCCCGGTTCCAATCGCATCCTCACCAGTGCAGTCAAGCGTGTGGACAGTGGCGTGTACCAGGCGATTGAGACGATTATCAACGGCGTGACGGTCGAAGGTGGCATTTTGCACATGGATGCGGCGCGCTGCGGTGTCGGTTATGCGCCGTTCCATGAAGCGGAAGCTGCGGTTTCTGCTGACGCACAGACGATGCTTGAAGCGATCTGGCGCGCGTTGGCGGGCGATACGCTCGAAACAGGCGTAGCTGATCCTGAGGCGCTCCCGGAACCGCTGGCTGAGGGCGCGTTACCGGTGATCGCGGACGACGCCCCGCAATGGAGCGATTGTGATCAATAGCAGGTCTGAGAGCTTGAGCGGAGATATGAACGGGCTGGTAGAAGGCTGAATATTGTATGACGACAACCAACATGAACAACGACGCAGCAGCATCCGCGCAGACACCACCGACTCCGCCTGTCGCGCCAGCTAAGAAAGAGGCAGCGGCGACGGACTATGTGGCGTTGTATTTGCCCAGCGTGTTGGGCTATGAGAAGATCGCGCGCCGTGCGGCGGAAGCGGTCGCTGAGCAGATGGACTTCAAGCTGGAGCGGATTGAAGACCTGAAGACGGCGGTCGCGGAAGCTTGCATGAACGCAATTGAACACGGCAACCGGTTTGAGCGCGGGGTGAATGTTGCCGTGCATATGACGATCCTGCCGGACAAGCTCGAAGTGCGCGTGGCGGACGTGGGACGGCAAATTGTGCCGGACGAACTGCCTACGCCCGGCACAGGCGATATGCGCGGCTGGGGCTTCTTCTTCATCGAGAATCTTGTGGATGAGATGGAGATTATTAAGCTGCCCGACGGCGGAAACGAAATCCGCATGGTGATCTATCTCAAGCACCAGCCGGATGCGGAAGCGGAGACCAGTGCGGAAAAGACTGCCGCTGCCGAGAGCCTAACCGAGAATACAGCTAAGCGCGCGGCGGCGTCTACACCGGATGCGACGCCCGCTGCGGAGCAACCGGCGTCATCAGCGGAACCGAAAGCTGCCCCGAAAGTTACCGCTGCATCTAAAGCCGCTAAGCCGGAGTCCGTTAAAACGGAAGCTGTCAAGGACGCGACCGCCAAGACCGAGGCAGCCAAAGCTGGCAACGCCGAGCCTGCGCCACAGGCCGAGACGCAAGCGGCTGCTGTAGCGACGCCCGCTAAACCTGCCGCCAAGCCAGCGGATGCTGCCGCCGCAGAGAGTTCACCGGCAGACCAACCGGCTGACGCTGCCACACCTGCAAAGGCGCTCCAACCAGCGGAAGATAAGCCAAGCGCTGTACAGCCCGCTGCTGCCGCTGACACTGCACCTGACTCTACGGCGTCACCAGAGCAGGCATCGTCCGCGCCGCAGGATGATAAAACATCACCAGAAAGCTAAGAGGGCATCATGGGCAAAGAAGTTGAACATCGTGTAAGCGACACGATTGGGTTTATGGATTTCCCACGCGATGTGACAGCACAAACGCGCGAGACGGCGTATAACGCCTATAACCAGTTAGCACGCATCAAAGTCAAAGCCGTTGGGATGAACTTTGAAGCCAGCGATTATCTGAACAGCGCTGGGATCGGCCTGGTGATCAGTTTGGTAGAGGATGCGCTCGCGTCCGGGCGCACAGTCTATGCGTATGGTCTGTCGGCGCATTACCGCAAGTTGTTTAGCATGGTTGGCCTGACCGAACGCCTGACGTTGGTTGCGAACGAAGCCGAGATGCTCGAAAAGTGTGGGGATAGCGGTGGTTAATGCATCGCACGCCACTTGTTGCGTGTTGCGGCCAGACGATTTGCGCGGTGGCCCCGCATGATCACCGCTGCCTGTATGATTATGCTATGTTGCAGACCCGCCAACGCTTGGGGTGGGTCTACCTGTCGAAACAAAACTTTGAGGAGCATATTCCATGACTGATCAACCAGTCTCTACCGCAAGTTCGCCTGTGATTGTAACTGACGCCGGGTGCGATTTGCCGCTTGATGTCTTCGAGGGTTATGGCATTCGTGTCGCACCGTTGAAAATCTTGTTTGGCGGTGAAACCTATTTAAGCGGTGTGGACATTACACCCGAAGAGTTTTACGCGCGGTTGGGCAAGGGGGATGTGCATCCCACTACGTCCCAGCCGACGATGGTCGAGTTTATGGAACTGTATCGTAAACTCGGTGCAGAGGGGCGTCCGATTCTTTCAGTGCATCTCAGCTCTGGATTGAGTGGCACGTACAATGTGGCGTATCAGGCCGCGCGCGAACTGCCCGATCTCGATATTACGGTGGTGGACACCGGTACACTCACGGGGGCTTTGGGCGTGCAGGTGTTGACGGCGGCCCGCGCGGCGGAGGCAGGTCACAGCCCCGCACAGATCCTCCCGCTGATAAAGCAGGATCACGCGAACGGTAACATGTTTTTCAGCGTGGAAGACCTCTCGTATCTGCACAAGGGCGGGCGTATTGGCACGGTGCGTTACCAGATCGGGCAGGTGTTAAATATCAAGCCAGTCGTGACCGTTGCCAAGACGGGCGACAAGGCGGGCACGTATGTGTCGGCGGGGCGGGCGCGCAGCCTTGTCAAAGCGGGCGAAGTCTTCATTAAGAATATGATCGAACACATCGGTGAGGGCGCGACAATCCGCGCAGTGACCGTCTTCGGCGACGATCCGGAGGTCGTGAACGGCTTCAATGTGCGGCTGCGCGAAGCCTTTGACGTGGTGTACCTCGGCACAGTCCCCACCGCGCCCGTGTTGGGGGTGCATGTAGGCCCCGGCGCACTGGGCATCGGCTACGCCAGCGGCGATTGGCCGGTCTAGCCCGTTCGCTGTGTTTTCTGTGCGCAGACAACCCTCACTCCGGTGGGGGTTTTTTGTGGCCCACAACTCGTTGCGATAGGATGCATTCCAAATCTGGGGCAAGTTCGCACTGATCAGCCCCTCCCCCAACGCGAACTTGTTCGCGCCCCCTCCCCGCAAGCGGTAC
>CBEVZO010000315.1:0-5246 GCA_965554365.1 uncultured Anaerolineae bacterium | reverse complement strand
TGTGCAGCCGCTCAGTGGTGCGCCCGCGAACAGCGCCGTCTACAGTGCGCTGCTGAAACCCGGCGATAAGTTGATGGGCTTGAATCTGCTGCACGGCGGACACCTTTCGCATGGCAGCCCGGTCTCACGCAGTGGGATGATCTATGATGTGGTCAGCTACTCGGTTGACCCCGACACCGACCATCTGAATTACGACGAGATTCGCGCGTTGGCGCTGGAACACAAGCCCAAGATCATCGTCGCGGGCTTTACGTCATATCCTTACTCGCCGGATTGGGCCGCGTTCCGTGATATCGCGGACGAGGCGGGCGCGTATCTGCTGGCGGATATTTCACACGTCTCCGGGTTGGTGGCGGCGAAAGTGTTCCCCTCGCCGGTGGGTTATGCGGACGTGATCAGCTTCACCACACACAAGACGATGGCCGGGCCGCGCGGCGCGGTGCTGATGGCGACCAATCGCGCGCTGGCGAAAAAGCTAGATCGCGCAGTGTTCCCCGGTGAGCAGGGTGGGCCGCATGTCAACGGGATCGTGGGTATGGCGGTGGCGTTCAAGCTGGCGGCGACCGCGCAGTTCAAGACGTTGCAACAGCAGACGATTGCCAACGCACAGCGGCTTGCGGAACGGCTGGCGGCGCGTGGGTTACACATCCCGCATGGTGGCACGGAGTCGCATCTGTTGCTTGTGGACTGCAAATCGGTTGTGGGCGAGGACGGTTCACCGCTCAGCGGCGACATGGCCGCGCGCATTCTCGATCTGGCGGGCATTGTGTGCAACCGCAACACTATTCCCGGCGACACTTCGGCGTTTCGTGCGACGGGCATCCGGCTCGGCACGCCCTGGATCACGCAGCGTGGGTTCAGAGAACCGGAAATCGACCGGCTGGCGAATATCATGGCGGACCTGCTGTTAGCCTGCGAACCGTTCAGCTATGCGGGGCGGCGTCCGCAGTGGCGCGCGAAAGTGCCGTATGATGCGCTGATCCGGGCGCGGCAGCAAGTGCATCGCTTAGCCTCGTCGGCGGGCATCGATTACGAAGTCCCCGGTCTGGGCGCATATCCTAAAGAGGCCGATGCGGCGGAGGAACATTTCCGCGTGCTGCCGGAGTATCCCGAACATCGCTGGGACTGGTCCACGATTGACGTGTATGGGCCGCGCGCGGCGGAATTTCTCGCGACGATCCTCACCAGCGACGTGGTGGGGTTGGCGGACGGTCAATACCAGCCGACCTGGGTGCTGGGACCGGGCGGCAGCCCGATGACGCGCGCGATCTTGCATCGCGTATATGACGAGACGTTCCACCTGCATATGGAAGAAAACGTTGAGCCGGTCGCTTCGTGGCTGCGCACGCTCTCGGATGGATTCGTGCAGTTCGACACGGATGACGTGTATGCGAAAGTCCCCGGCCCGGTGAGCATCAGTCCGTTGGATAATGCGCCGGATATGAGCAAGTTTGACGCGTGGGACATCCACACCGATTGGGCTGCCGAGGGCATAGGTTTCCAGGCAGATAAAGCGTACTTTATCGGCTGCGAAGGCCCGCTGTACGATGGTCCGGCGGGCAAGGCGCTGCCGGAATTTGCCTGGACCGAGGGCGAAGGCGATCTGCAAGTCACATCGCTGCACGCGCTGCACAAAGAACTCGGCGCGAAGATGGTCCCGTTTGCGGGCTATGACATGCCGGTGTGGTACGAGTCGGTGAGCGCGGAACATGCCGCAACTCGGACCGGCGCGGGGCTGTTCGATGTCACGCACATGGGCGTGTTCGACTTCCAGGGGGCCGGCGCGGAGGCGTTCCTGAATGCGCTAACGGCCAATGACGTGACGACGCTCGATCCTGGTGAGGCGCATTACAGCTATTTGCTCGGCGCGGACGGCATCCCGGTCGATGACATTTTTATGTACCGGCTGGCGTGGGATCACATCATGATGGTGGTCAACGCGGCGAACAACGACAAAGATTGGGCGTGGATCAACGGGCTGCTGAGCGGCGAGATCATGGCTGATCCCGAACGGCCCTGGATCACGTTACCCGGTCGCGCGGACACGGAAATGCGTGATCTGCGCGATCTGGCATTGGGCGCGGAACGGCGTGTTGATATTGCGCTGCAAGGTCCGGCTAGCCTCAATGTGCTGCTCAGTCTGCACGGTGATGCGGCGCTCAAGGCGCAGATCAAACGGCTGCCCTGGGCAGGCGTGGTACGCGGCGAACTCGGCGGCTACGACCTGATCATCACACGCACGGGCTATACGGGCGAACGCACGGCGTTTGAGCTATTTGTGCATCCCGACGACGCACCGCGCATGTTCAAAGACCTCGTAGAATCCGGCGCGACGCCCATCGGCCTCGCGGCGCGCGATAGTCTGCGCACCGAGGCGGGCTTGCCATTGTACGGGCATGAACTGGCGGGCGATCTCGGCTTGAACCCGGCGGACGCGGGCTTTGGCAGCTTCGTCAAACTGTGGACGCCGTTCTTCGTGGGCAAGCGCGCCTTCATGTCGCATGAACGCGAGCGCGACGCGGTGGTGACGCGCTTCCGGCTGGATAGCAAAGGTGTGCGCGCTCCGCATCCCGGCGATCCGTTGGTGGATGAGCGCGGGCGTGTGGTCGGTACGGTCACGTCGTGCAGCATCGACAGTGAGGGCTACCAACTGGGGCAGGCGTATATCAAGCTGGACTACAAGAAACCCGGCACGCCGCTGTTCGTCTACCAGGGCGCAGCGCGGGCCAAGCTCAAGAAGCCGTTGGGCGAACTCGTGATGGGCGACAAGACGCTTGTGCCGAGTCCGGTCACGGTGCTGACGCGCTTCCCGAAGCGGAAGAAGTAGCAAAGCAGCGGTTAGCTTTTAGCTGTTGGCGATTGGCAAAAATCAACGCCCCCGGTTGTGTGAGTTGCAGCCGGGGGTGTTTTGTGTGGATTCGCCAAACGGGGTCTTGCGGGTTCATCTCAGGACAAAACTGAAACTGTACATACAATCAGCGGAATAATATGTTCCTGTAAAACCCCGCACTTGAAGCGTAAAGGTATCCGCAGCGAAAGCGTACGATACGGTAGTTGAGGTTCCAACTTCGTGATAACCATGTATACCGAGCCGTGTTATGTGGGGCACAATTTGCCACCAAATTCGTGGACAGCCTGTGACATCTCTACTGCTCATCACGGACACGGTCACTGTGCGGGGGGCATCAAGGGAGAAGAAGGTGTCGTATTTGAAGTCGTCTGCCAGACGAAGTTGCCCATCAAACGCGACCAGCACAACACCACCACTTGGTGCTGCCCCCCCATCTCCAGGCTGCGCAGGGGCGACCATGTCTGGCGGATCAGCTTCTACCACCACATCGCAGCCGCCAGTTTCTTCAACGTTGTCTTTTAACACCCACAACTCGCGATCGCCATACACGATCTGCCACCATTCGGAGTCAAGATCATTGCCGGATTGCCCGATCACGAGGAATGACTCGTATAGCGGCATATAGTCAAAAACTCCGCGATGGAACCCTGGCCCTACCCGTATCATAGTCGTATCGCGCGTCGTTGAAATGTAACAGGGTTCCAGTCCTGGTGTCGTGGTGACTAGCGCATTCGGCGTGATTGTTGGCTGTGCCGTCCCCGCAAGGCTTGGAGACTGGGTGGCGGTCGCAGTGGACTGTACCACTGGCGTGGGAGATAACGTGAGTGTGGTTGTCGGCAGCGACGTCCATGTGGGAATCGACGTTGCTGTGGACAACGGCGTGATGACCGTAGGCGCAGGGGTGTATGTCGGGGGCGGCGGATCGGTAACCACGAGTGTGGCGGTCGGCGCCAGGTCCGTTGGCGTGAGGGGCAGGGGCGATGCGGGCGTTGTGTGATCTGGCGTATGTGTTGGTGTAACCGTCCACAGCGTGATCGCGCTTTGATCCTGGGGCGTGTCCGGCGCAACAAGGGCGGTTTGCGTGGCCGCAAACACCGCTTGTGCAGCTTCCAGAGCATCAACGGTTTGCCGTAAGGTTGTCGATTCGCTGTCGTCGCTATTGCCCCCGGATAGTAGTCCTAACACGACGATTATGACCAGTGCTGCCAACATTGCAAGGCCGGTCAGCCACACCGATGGGCGGCGATATAGCGCGCGCGACTGCTGTGCCCCGATCGGGCCATTACCGTCACTGATAGGCAAATCGGGCATATTAAACGGCGTTGAAGAGACAGGTACAATGAAGAAATCCGTGCGCGGCCTGGTGTCACCACGTATGGCGTTGTAGAATGCTTCGGCAAGGGCTGTACAGGTCGGGAACCGGGCGGCGGGTCGTTTCTCTAGCGCGCGATCCAACACGCCGGATACGTCGGGCGGCACATCTGGACAGAACGTATGCGGCGGAATGGGAAGTTCGTGTAGATGCTGGTGTAAGAGTCCGGGGGCATTGGGGGCGTCAAACGGCAGTTGACCCGTGACCAGTTTGTACACCAGTACACCAAGCGCGTATTGGTCGGTAGCGGAGGTCAGGTCTGCGGCGCGCCACTGCTCTGGAGCCATGTACGCAAAAGTACCGATAGCATTTCCTGTTTCAGTCAGTGAGGTGGAGGCGGTTAACAGTTTAGCGATGCCAAAATCCACCAGATATGCGCTGCCCTGATTATCAAACATCACGTTACTGGGCTTGATGTCGCGGTGTATCACATCGTGCGTGTGGGCATAGTCTAACCCGCTGGCAAGCTGGCCGAGCACCTCGGCTGTTTCGCTCAGGGAGGGCAGTGGTTGATCGTCGCCGGCGTGCGCGCGCAGACGGTCGGAGAGCGTGCCCCCGGTCAAGAGGCGCATCACCACATAGGTGATCCCCTGCTGCGTGCCATAATCATAAATCGGCACAATGTGGCGGTGTTCGAGTCGTGCGGACGTTTCTGCTTCGCGATTAAAGCGTTTGATGTAGTTAGGCTGTTCATCGATTTGCGGCGTCATGACTTTCACGGCGACTTCGCGTTTGAGCGCCACTTGATAGCCACGATACACTGTGCCCATGCCGCCTACGCCGAGCAGTTCGTGCAGTTCGTATTGTCCTAAGGTATGGCCGCTGAGATTATGCTGTGCCATTGATGGTTTGCCCTGTGCGCGTCGAGGTGATCTGGCCGAAGTATACGCGGACTTCTCAGGTGGTGCAATGGCGTTCTGTGCAGTGGGTGATACCAGACGCGTGTGTGCCAAAAACCAACGCCCCCGGTGGTGCATGGTTGCCGCCGGGGGTGTTCCATTTTGTCCCAGGCATGGAGTCATA
>CBEVZO010000314.1:0-5256 GCA_965554365.1 uncultured Anaerolineae bacterium | reverse complement strand
GTGGCACGCACGTCTGGACGGTCGAACAGCCGCGCGAGATCACCGGGCCATGCGTCCCAGGTGGAACCGGTGTCCGGTAGCTCGATCCGCACGGCGCGCGCGTCAATGCCCTGCGCCCCCAAATTGCCCGCCGCGAGTTCGGGATAAAAATCGCGCCAGCCGTTAAAACCGACCAACAGCACCGTTCCGTCGATGCCCGTCAGATCGCCGTTGGCGAGGCCGCGTGGCGCGAGCAGCGGCGTTTGGATCGCGCCCAGCAGCGTAGGCAGACGCAGGTTGTGCCCATCAGCGCGGCGCAAGTCGTGCGGCACGCCGATCTCCTCGGTGATCGTGCGGAACGCCGGAATGCTGCGGCTCACAGAATCCGTACCAAGCAACGCATACGGATGTTGCGGGTGCTGCGTCGCATAAGCGCGTACTGTGGTCAGTACATCGTCGGCGGCGTGATCCCACACACTGATCCAACCCGGTGTGACCATCTGCTGACCCCAACCGTCCGCGATCAGCCGCACGTATGCGCCTGCTTTGACGGCATGGACGGCGGCGCTAAGTCCCGCCAACCCCGCGCCGATCACGATTACGTTTGTACCTGCGGCGGGTTTGCGTGTGGAGTTACTCATCGCCGTTACCCTCCGTCGTCGCCTCGCCCGCTGGAGCAGTTTGTCCCGTCAGACGATCCAGACCCAACGTGCGGCGGTAGATCATTTCGTCCAGCGTGAACTGGCGCAGTCCGTGCCCCCATAGCAGGGGACGCACACCGCGAAAACGCTCGTCCACGAAGGCTCTGAGTGCGGCGGTGGTGTCGGCGCTGGTCTGACCCTTGATCTGCTGCAAGATGCCCGCCGCGCGGTAGCTGCAAAAGCCGCCCTGACACGGTCCCATGCCCACGCGCAGATCGCGCCGCAGATCGTCCAGCGCCACCGGCTGATCGCCATACGCATGGATCGCGGCTTCCAACTGCGGGCGCGTGACCATCTCGCACTCGCAAATCAGTTCGCCGGGAGTCTCGTGGTGTTCAAGCTGGTGCAGACGATGACTGAGCGTGTGATGTTGGCGCGCCGCGCCGGGGATGACTTCGTCTTTGGTCGTGCAGAGCGTATCGATGCCAAGCTGCTGACAGACCACATCGACCGCTTTTTCGGCCATCAAGCGGCAGGTGGTCAGCTTGCCGCCGACAATCGTCACCAACCCGCTAACGCCGTCGCGCGCCGCGTGATCCAGCACAGAGAACGTGCGCAACACGTCGCGGCTCTCGGCGTTGTCGTGCGTCGCCTCTGGCGGTTCGTACAGCGGACGCACACCTGCCCACGCCCGCAACGCGCGTCCTTGCGCGATGCCCGGTACGACTGCATCCGCTTCTTGAATGATTTTGCTGACTTCCCAGGGATCGATGGTGTAATCGTCGGGTTTCTCGGTATGCACCGAGGTCGTGCCCAGCACACAGACCGTGCCGACGGGCACAAGGATGTCGCCATCGTCAGCGGGTCGCAGCCGGTTGACGACTGTGTTCACCCAGCGCGTGTTCATGGCGATCATCGTGCCCCGGTCGAAGATCACGCCAACATGCAGCCCCGCGAGTCCGGCGACAACGCCCGCCCAGGAACCCGCCGCGCTCAGCACACAGGCCGCATGGACCGTTTTTTCCTCGCCCGTGCGCGTGTCGCGTAGCTGTGCGCCGACGACCGCAGCGCCTTCGCGGATGAGGGCCGTGACTTCCTGGTAAATCCATGTCTCCGCCCCATAGGAGCGCGCCGCCTCCACGAAGCCGTGTGTCATGTCGAAGGAGTCGACTGTCGCATCCGGCACGCGGTAGGCGGCAGTGATGTCGGTCGTGAGTGCGGGTTCTTGCGCGCGCGCCTGGTCAGCGGTGATGTGTTGGGCGGGGATACCTGTTGTGCGGCAGCCCACGAGCCATTGGGTGGGGAAATCGTCGGGGTCCTGTGAGGTGGCGATGAACAGACCACCTGTGTCTTCGATGGCGAACGGGACAATGCGGCGCAGGATGCGGTTTTCGTCGATGCATTCCTGGGCGGTTTCGAGGTCGCGTCCGGCGTAACGTCCGCCGGAGTGCAGTAATCCGTGATAGCGGCCCGATGTGCCGGTCGAAAGATCGAGTTGTTCCACTAGCAGCGCGCGTATGCCGCGCCGTGCCAGATCGTAGAGCGCCGCCGCACCGGTCGCGCCCCCGCCGATCACCAGCACGTCAACTGTGTGTGCCGTCAATCGCTTGCTCCTAACGTGAGTTAAACGCTTAATGCAATTGTTTCGTGCATGATGCACGAAGTCAAATTTTTTCTGGGCTTAGCATAGCGCGGGCCATGCAGCGGCAATAGTGATAAGTATCACAGGTTCACGCGCAGGTTGTGTGGGGCACACAAAACGCCAGGGAACCTCGTGCGTCCCCCGGCGTGGGTAATCATATGTAGGGGGTAGGGCTTGCCCTACCCGCCGGACACCGCAAGCAGTGTCCCTACTAAATCAACAGGCGCATTGGATGCTCAAGCAGCGTCTTGAGCGTCTGCATGAACTGCGCTGTCTCGACACCATCACTGACGCGGTGATCCACGCTGATCGTGGCTTTCATGCGCATCCCGACGCCCAGGCTGCCGTCATCCAGCACGACCGGCACACGTTTCGCAGAGCCGACCGCGAGAATGCCCGCTTCCGGCGGGTTGATGATCGCGATGAAGTGGTCCACGTCAAACGGGCCGAGGTTGCTCACGCTGAAGGTGCTGCCTTCGATCTCGGCGGGCTTGACCTTGCCCTCGCGAGCGCGCGCGATCATGTCGCGGTGGTTGTAGGCCATCGTGCCAAGTGCGGTCCTATCAGCGTCATAGCTGGTGACGTTGATCAGCCCGCCGTCCGGCAGTGCGACAGCGATGCCGATATTCACGCGGTTATGGCGCACCAACTTGTCGCCGTAGTAGTGCGAGTTCAGGTTCGGGAACTGGCGCAGCACCAGCGCGGTGGCCTTGACGATCAGATCGTTGACGCTGATCTTGCTCGCTTTGTCCTCGATGGAGGCGTTGAGTTCCGCGCGCAGTTCCATCGCCGCCGCCACGTCGATCGCGGTGGTGACGTAGAAGTGCGGCACGAACTGCTTGCTCTCGACGAGGCGCTGACCGATGCGCGCACGGATGCGGCTCAGTGCCACGATTTCCACGTCCGCCCCTTCGGGCACGTCGGTGAAGGTTGGCATGGTGGGCCGCGTGGCTTGCGGCGGGATCGGCGGCGTGCTGGGCGCGGCGTGCGCAGACGCAGCCGGCGCAGTGGGTGCAACCGGCGCAGCGGGCGCTTCACCCGGCGCAAAGTTCAGCACGTCCTGCTTGACGATGCGTCCACCGGGACCGGACCCTGCGATCTGGCGCAGGTTGATACCGCGCTCATCCGCAAGACGGCGCGCGATCGGGCTGGCTTTGATCACGCCATCCGTGCTGACCGGGGCGGGAGCTGCTGGCGCTGCGGCAACAGGAGCCGGAGTTGCGTCCGCGACCGGTTCGTCGGCGGGCGCTACTGTGATCGCTTCTGTGGGAACGGGAGCCGCACCCTCCGGCGGGGCTTCGCCCGGTTCACCCACGTAACCCATCGGCGCGCCGACTTCTACCACGTCTCCGGGGTTGGCGAGCAGGCTCAGCACCGTACCGCCGACCGTCGTTTCGACCTCGATGGTCGCCTTGTCGGTTTCGATCTCGGCGATCACGTCGCCTTTGGTAATCTCCTGGCCGACCTCAACGGTCCACGTGATCAGCGTACCCTCGGCCATGTCGAAGCCCAACTTGGGCATAATGATCGGTTCGGCCATCACACTAACTCCTTGACTGCGGCGATGACCTTCTCAGGACTGGGCAGCGCCATCAGTTCGATCTTGCGCGAGTAGGGCAGCGGAATGTCCAGCGCTGCGACACGTTTCACGGGCGCATCCATCCAGTCGAAGCATTCCGCCTGAATCTGCGCCGCGATCTCGGCCCCGACGTTGTACATCGGCAGGCTTTCTTCGACCACCACGCAGCGGTTCGTTTTCTTGAAGCTCTCAAAGACCGGTTCCAGATCCAATGGGCGCAGCCACCGCAAGTCGATCACTTCCGCCTCGATCCCGTCTTTGGCGAGTTCCTCAGCGGCCTTGAGCGAGTGTTCGAGGCCCTTCTGGTAGCTCACAATCGTGACATCGTCGCCCTGGCGCTTGACATCGCTCTTGCCGATGGGCAGCACGAAATCGTCCATTTCGGGCACTTCGCTGCGTTGTTGGAGCATGGTGGAGTGTTCTACGAACAGCACGGGGTTGTCGTCGCGAATCGCAGCTTTGAGCATCCCCTTCGCGTCGTAGGCTGTACCCGGTACAGCCACATAATAACCGGGGAAGTGTGCGAAGACGACTTCTGGCGCGTGGGAGTGTGTCGCGCCAAGCTGCTTGCCGCCGCCGGTGGTGGTGCGGATCACCATCGGGACGGTGAATTGCCCGTCGAACATATAGCGCACCTTCGCCATGTGGTTCACGATGGCGTCCATCGCCACAAACGCGAAGTTAATCGTCATCAGCTCAGCAATCGGACGTAGGCCCGCCATCGCCGCACCGACTGCCGACCCTGCGATTACCATCTCGGAGATGGGAGTGTCGCGCACGCGCTTGGCGCCAAATTCATCGAGGAACCCGCGTGTCACGGCATACGTGCCGCCCCACACACCGACTTCCTCGCCCATAATAAACACGCGCTCGTCGCGCTGCATTTCCTCGCGCAGCGCCTGACTCAGCGCCTCGCGGTACGTGATTGGTCTAGCCATAATGCTGCCCCTCGTCAGTCAACGTATACGTGCGCGGTCAGGTCTGCGGCGGTCGGATTCGGGCTGTGCTCAGCGAACTCGAAAGCGGCGTTGATCGTGTCTAGCGCTTCGTCGTCGATGCGGTTGAGCGCCGTTTCGACGTGCTTATAAGTTTCAAGTAGGTACGCGCGGAAGCGTGCAATCGGGCCGTTCGTGACAAATTCCTGCACCTCTTCTTTGGTGCGATAGCGCTGCGGGTCGCCCATGCTGTGCCCTTCCAGGCGATACGTCAGCGATTCGACCAGGATCGGCCCGTTCTTCTGCGCGTATTCCTTTGCTTCGCTGATCGCGTCGTGGACCGCCAGCACATCCATGCCGTCGATGCGCGGCCCCTGCTTCATGCCGCTGCCGTCTTCGCTGCTGTACGCCATCGCGCGGCGGTGCAATTCCTTCGCGCCGCTGGCCCGGTGGACCGCTGTGCCCATGCCGTACTGGTTG
>CBEVZO010000313.1:0-5262 GCA_965554365.1 uncultured Anaerolineae bacterium | reverse complement strand
CCCGAAATCGAGGCCAGCGCACACCTGCCGGTAATCTACACCGTGCCGCCGAACTTCGAGCTGCACGCGGGCGTCTTCATCGCGCTGGTCGCCGCCGTGTTTGTCGCGTTCCTGCTCTACCGGACCACATTCGGCTTCCAACTGCGCATGAACGGCTACAGCCCCACCGCCGCCGGGTATGCGGGCGTGAATGTCAAGCAGATTACAATTGCGACGATGCTCATCTCTGGCTGTCTGGCCGGACTTGCGGGCGGCATCCAAACGCTAGGCGTGAATCACGGCTACGAGGGGAATCAAAGCCTGGGCCTCGGCTTCGACGGTATCACTGTGGCCTTCCTGGCAAACAATAACCCCATCGCGGTGACGATCTCGGCGTTCTTCTTTGGCGCGATGGATGCTGGAACGACGCGCATGGCACTGAATGCTGATGTGGCGAAAGAATTGATCAAGGTGATCCAGGCGCTGATCCTGATGTTTGTCGCCGCCGATCAGATCATCCACCGTTTATACCGCATCAAACCCAGTGCAGGCAGCCGCCTGACCTTAGCGGGCCGTGAGTAAGGGAGAGAAACATGGGCGAAACTGAAATTGGACTGGCGATTATCGCCACCATCAACGCGACGATCCGTTTCTCGATCCCGATCACGCTCGGTGCAATGAGCGGTATCCTCAGCGAGCGCTCGGCCATCGTTAATATCGGGATCGAGGGCATGATGCTTACCTCGGCGTTCACCGGCTTCATGGCGAACGTGGCGCTCAGCGCGGACGGAGTCGATCCGGCGCTGCAAGCGATGCCCGTCCGGTTAGGACTGGCGATCCTGGTGGCGCTGCTGACCGGCGGCCTGCTAGGGTTGCTGCATGGCTTGCTATCGATCCAGTACCGCGTTGATCAAATCGTCAGCGGCACGGTGATCAACATCCTGGCGCTGGGCCTGACCGGGTACTTCTACGAACTGGATACCCCCACCCTCGGCAAGCTGCCCAACGTGCTTGATAATCCCTGGACACAAGCGGCATCGCAGAAAATACAATTGGCCGATAACTTCACGTTCTACGTTCCCTACGACATCGGGCGCATCCTGTTCGACAAGGATATCATCACCTACGCCACGCCGGTGCTGGTGCTGTTGCTTGGGTGGGCGCTGTTCAACACTACCTGGGGCCTGCGTACGCGCGCGATTGGGGAAAATCCCCGCGCGGCGGATACGCTCGGCATCAACGTGTACCGGATGCAGTATTCCAACCTGTTCATGGGCGGGGCGATGGCCGGACTCGCGGGCGCGTTCTTGACCATCGCGGCGGTAGGCATCTTCGAGGAGAACATGACCACCGGACGCGGCTTCATCGCGCTGGCGGTGATGATCTTCGGCAACTGGCGACCATCCGGCGCGCTCAAAGGAGCGCTGCTGTTCGGGTTCGCGACGGCGTTGCAGGGGCAATTGCAGCAGTTCGGCATCGACTTCCCGCACCAACTGGTCGGGATGCTGCCCTACTTATTGACGATTATTGTGTTGGCTGGCTTCGTCGGACGCGCACGTCCTCCGGCAGCGGCAGGCCAAGCGTATGTACAGGAGTAGCTCGATGACTAAACACACACAACCTCCTGTTGACAAAAACGATGTCGTACTCGAAGTCGAAGGGGTCTCAAAGCAGTTCCCCGGCGTCCTCGCCAACGACGACGTCAACCTGAAACTCCACAAAGGCGAGATTCTCGCGCTGTTGGGTGAAAACGGCGCAGGTAAATCCACGCTGATGAACATCATCTACGGGCTGTACCGCCAGACGAGCGGCACAATCCGCTTGAAGGGCCAGGAAGTCAATTTCAGCAGCCCGCGCGAAGCAATCCACAGCGGGATCGGCATGGTGCATCAGCACTTCCAACTGGTCCCCGTGATGACGGTGGCCGAGAACGTGGTACTCGGCGAAGAAGGAACCGCTGCCTATCAGGGCAGGGGACGGCCCTGGCTGCAACTAATCTTGAAGTGGCTGCCCAGCATTGTGATCTTCGTGCTGAGCGTGGTCATTGGCCTTGTGATGAGCAAGGTCGAGTACGCGCTAGGCGGCATTGTCGTCGGCATGGGTCTCGGCGCGTTGGTCGCTTATCCTCCGGCGGCGCGACTGGTCTGGGGTGTGGCGTGGCGTGGCGCGCTCGCTTTTGTGGCGGTGAGCATCGCCGTGCAGCTTGAGTCGATTACGCGCGTGGGTATCACGGCGGTGGCGCTGCGTCAAGAAGTTGAAACGCCCAAAGACAAAAAGCCAAAAGAGATGGACGAAGGCCATACCGCCAAGACCGGCTATATCCGCGATGCGCGCATTGATTTCGATTGGTCGAAAGAATATCGCAACGCCGAACAGGACATCGACCTCGTGATCGCCAGCGCCGTGCTGCAAATGGAAGAATACCGCGACGACGGCATTCCCGGCTGGCTGATTGATGCGATTGACGATGTGCCCCCGGTGGCGGGAGCCATTGTACTGGCGCTGCTCATGTTAGGTATCGGCGCGCACGCTGTCGCGTCCTGGCGCGGACTGGAACAGATGCCTGGCGCGTTGACGCCGCTTGATCTCGCGCTGATGGGCGGCGTGGTTGCCGTCTATGCCGGGGTCGGGTGGCTGAACCTGACCGGCGTCAGCACGTTGGCGCAGATCGTGTTATCTGCGGCCCTGCTGGCCGGGTTAGGCTGGGGCATGTGGCGCACGATGCAGCGGCGCGCGAATGCAGGCGACGAAATTCTGCCCGTATCGCCGCTGGATGGCACGATTGACGCGTTCCTGATGACGCTGGAAAACACCACCGAGATTCGCAACGTCCCGGCGGCAGCCAATCGGGTGCGCGAACTCTCGCGCGAATACAATCTGGAAGTGGACCCCGACGCGGTGATCGAGAAGTTGCCGGTCGGGACGCAACAGCGCGTGGAAATCATCAAGGCGCTGTACCGCAAAGCCGATATCCTGATCCTGGACGAGCCGACGGCGGTGCTTACGCCGCAGGAAGGCAAAGAACTGTTCAAGATCATGCGTCAACTGGCGTCACAGGGCGTGACAATCATCTTTATCACGCACAAGCTGAAAGAAGTTTTCGAGGTCGCCACAAACATCGCGGTAATGCGCGGTGGGCGGCTGGTAGGGGCCACGACGCCCGGAGAAGCCACCGAAACCTCGTTGGCTGCGATGATGGTCGGGCGCGAGGTGATCTTGCAGGTCAAAAAAGGCGAAGCCCACCCGCAGGATGTGGTACTCGAAGTGAACAGCCTCAGTGCCCTCGATAACCGGGGCGCAAATGCGCTCAACGGCGTGAGCTTTGAGGTGCGCGCCGGAGAGGTGTTGGGCATCGCGGGCGTGCAGGGCAACGGGCAGACCGAGTTAGTCGAAGTGCTGACCAGGCTGCGCAACTCGACCGGCGGCGCGGTGACGCTGCTCGACATGGACTTGCAACCGGACGAACAGCCGGACGGCAGTCTGTGGACGCGGATCGGGGCGCTGGTCATCGATACAGTAATCTCGGTGCTGCTGACGTACTTCACCGGTTTCATAGTGTGGCACTTCAACGATGGGACCCTCAGTTTGCCGGGCCTGATCGCGGTAGTCGTGATCATGGACGCATTGTACTTCCTCGGCTCGTGGATCAGCTTCGGAGGCACGTTGGGCATGAGTACCTTCGGGCTGGAAGTGGCCGAACTGGACAGCGACGAACGTCCCAACGCGCTCAAACTGGCGCAGCGCTATGTCATCTTCCTGGGGCTACGCGCCGTCGCGTTTGTGCCGCTGGCGATCTCATTTGTCGCCGCGCTACAAAGCGGGACGCGCCGCTGCTGGTACGATGACCGCTCCGGCGTGCGCATCATCGGGCGCGAGCGCATCACCCCGCGCCGTATCAAAGACGTGGGCACAAGCCACGTCCCCGAAGATCGTCACCGGCACGGGCTGGTGAAGCCGTATTCAGTGGCGGACAACCTCGTACTCAACGATTTCTACGACCGCCCGTTCGCCCAGGAACCGAATCTCGCCGAACTGCCGGGCACGCTGCTGCGCTATCTAGTCGTCGTCGGCGTGATCACGGGCGTGTTGTACGCGCTGCTGATCTATGTGTGGGACGAATGGCTGTGGTCCGCGCTGCTGGATGGCTACCATGTGCCGGACACCTTGCGCGAGATCGGCCAATCGCTGAACAAGAACCAGAAAGCGGAATTGCAGTATCCGCTGATCATCGCCACGCTGGTGCGGCTGGTGGCCGCTACGATCTTCGGCATCGTAGCCCACTTTGCCGCCAACATGATCCTGGGTGTGGAGCAAGTCCGTACCATGTTCCGCAAACTGGGCGGATCGGTGCAGCAAACCGTCTGGTCCGCCACTGGGCACGAAGGCGCAGCGCCGGAGGCTCAGGGCGGCCTGTTCCGCAACGAACCGGCGATCATGGCCCACGCGCGCGACTTGATCGAAGAATTCGACATCCGCACACCGGGGCCGGACGTGGACGGCGGCAATCTCAGCGGCGGCAACCAGCAAAAACTGGTCGTCGCGCGCGAGTTCAGCCGCAAGCCCAAGTTGCTGATCGCGGCACAGCCCACACGCGGCATCGACGTGGGATCGATTGAGTTCATCCACAAACAGATCATCGAACAGCGCGACGAGGGGGCGGCGGTGCTGCTCGTCTCGGCGGAGTTGGACGAGATCATGGCGCTCTCGGATCGCATCGCCGTGCTGTATAAGGGCGAAGTAATCGACACGCTGCCCGCGCAAGAGGCCACCCGCGAGGGGTTGGGTCTGCTGATGGCGGGGATCAAGAATGGCGCAAAGAGCAACGCGGCGGAAGACTCCGGGGCGGCTCCTGCGGGGGCACTGCCGGACCCGTCGTCGGCGTAACAGCACCACATCAGGCAATGACTACGGGGCGTATCCGCGCGGGTACGCCCCGTGTTTATGTGTGTCCCATTGTTTTTTGTTCGAGGAGCGCCACCGTCACGCGCTGTCCAGCGGGCCAAGCAACAGATTCAAACCCAGCGCCGCCAGCAACAACGACCACAACAAGCCCACCGCACCACCCGTCAGTAGCAGCACCGATCCAAACGAGACTGCAAACCCGGCGATCAAGAGACTGCGCGTGCGTTGTGGCGCGTGATCGCGGTGCAGTTGATGGATGCGCCAACTCATGAACGCCGCGAGCGCGCCCAGCACTGCCGCGAACAGGTTATTCGGGCTTTCGTGCAGCATGAGCGTGCCACTCACGGAGCCAAGCGCACCAATCACGCCCACCACCAGCAT
>CBEVZO010000312.1:0-5264 GCA_965554365.1 uncultured Anaerolineae bacterium | reverse complement strand
GATGCTGTGGGCAGTACTGCAACACTATCCGCAGGATCAGCATCTGTTGTATCACCAGTTGCACCGTCGCCGTCCCTTGTAAGTACCAACACAGCACCCACCACCACAATCAAGACAAATCCTACAATTGCGACCAATAACCCCGCAGTCCACCGCCGGGAGGTTTGTTGAGTGTCAGGTTGTCTGATTCGTATCCTATCTGTTCTGGACGGTGATTTTGTGGTTGCAATCAAGGGTTCGGGGAACGCTGTTGGAGTATGTGTGGCGCTGACATATTCTGCCACACGGTCAGCGACTGTTTGACGCGACAAAGTCAGAGGACCTACACCTGCCGGAGGTGGCGGAAGTGCTACCACATCATCTATGGCTGTGGGATCAGCGCGCAAACTTGCCTCCAACGCGCCGAACAACTCAGCCCCAGTCTGATAGCGCTCTTCTGCCGACTTGCTCAGTGCTTTCAGCAGTACTTGTTCGGTTTGTACGTTTAGATCAGGGTTGATCTCGCGCGGTGATGGTGGAGCCAATGTCAGGTGTTGCAACGCAAGGCTGGCAGGTGACGGATCATCAAACGGAACAGCGCCAGTTAACATCTCATACAACACCACACCCAACGCATAGATATCCGATTGCGGAACCGCATCCGCCGAGCGCCGTGCCTGTTCGGGTGCAATATAATGCGGCGTGCCGAATATCTCGCCTAATGATCCTTGCTGGACATCCATCGCCAACCCAAAATCCATCAGCACCACGCGGTCGTCGGTGGAAATCATGACATTCGACGGTTTTACGTCACGGTGAATTACGCCGCGTTCGTGAGCGTAATCGAGCGCACTGGTCACCGCACGCCCAATGCGAATTACATCATCAAAGGGCATCAACTCACCATCGACAGCATAATGGGCTAACAATTGCGCCAGGTCCAAGCCGTCGATGTACTCCATAACAAAGTAGTACACGCCGCTTTCTTCATCAGCATAAAACACTTGCAAAATATGCTCGTGCCGCCATGTGGCAACGGTCTGTGCTTCGCGCACGAACCGCTCGGCGTATGTTGCATGACCCCGAAAACGTGCATCGATAATCTTGATCGCTACCGGGCGGCGGAGTGATACATCCTGACCATAATAGACCTGTGCCATTCCCCCGTGCCCGATCAGGCGCTCGATGCGAAAGTTGGCAAACTGACGTCCGATCAAGGAGTCTTCAGCCATCAAATTCCTCCGGTCTTGCTAAGCGAGTTTCACGGCTGGCGCGCGTGATGAGGTTTAATTCCTGAACATAGCGGTTCAGTCCATGTACATACTGATCGAGATAGTCTTGAGCCATCCAGTGTGCGAGATCGGCACGCCCGATGGCAAACAATAATCGCACATGGCGGCGGAAATCGCGGAGTGAGATGTGCATCACTCCACGCGCATCGGTCACAATACCCCAAGCAAGCGTTTTCCGATCATTATCATCCTTGGCTGTGATAAACCGTACCAGGGTGCTGCCCGATGCAACGACACCGACATTCGAAAACACCTCGCGTCCCTTAATGATATCATTTAACATATCAAGCTTACCAGGGATTTGGTCGAGCAAACGCTGCAACGGCGTCGGCATGTGTGCCAGTAGTTTGATCGTGCCGACGCTCACACTTTCCCCGACCATCGCGACATCTTTGGCCCGGCTCAAGACCGCACCAAATCCCGCCAAGGCTGCCAGATATGCCCGCTGCAATTTGTCAAAATCCTGGTAGGCAACACTACGTTCGTCAGCAATCTGGTAACCCCCTAGCGCCTGGATGACGCGCGCATGCAGCGTTAAGAGATCTAAATCAGCTAAGGGCACAACGAATGTCATGGGATAGAGTCGGTCGCGTGGTGACCGTTGGCTGGCGTCAATCGGAATAAGTATCGCAGGGCTTTCTCTGCCCGCATAGAGCGCGTCCAACGCAGCTTCTGCGGCGGACTGTGTAGCAGGATTGTGCGCAAGGGCGTCCAATTCATTGACCAGTTCAGGATCTGGTTCATACAAATACGCATGAATCGCACGGTAAAGCACCAGCAAATCATTGACTGTGAGCCTGATCAGATCGTTGCGGCTGCGAAAGAGCTTGCGCAATGCCAGCAATGCCTTGAGATTCACGGCAACTGTTTCTGCGTTGGCTTCGGGCGTCACGCGCGGAATGTCAGCGATCAATGCTGCGTCGTCAGGTTGTAAAAATAAGGCGGGCGCGTAGGGGCGTGTACCGCCAGGCCGGGCGGGCGATTGGGCGCTCAAATAGACGGCCCAAGCCAGAGCCTCATTGGTCAGAATCTCTGCCAGAGCTGATCCCCATGCACCATCAAAGAAAATATGCGACTGATCAAAGACGAATGTTTGTCCGGTATCAAAGAGCGTAAGTGCATGATCCCCTACCCCACGTTCTGCTTGCCGCAATCTTGCGAGTGGTATTTGAGGGGCGCGCACGTCGAAATTCAGTACAATTGGAGCCAACCGCAGCCGGTCGAGTTCCTCAAGCAGCGTAGAAGAAAGTGATCGGCGCACTTTCGAGAATTCGCCGCGTTTTAGTTCCGCAAGCAACTGGAGTTGCGCGGGCGGTTCTTGTACTGGCGCGGCAAGCAGTGTGGCGATTTGGGTACGCACCGCAGCGACATCAGCGGGGTCAGTAGTTCCCGGCATACAGGTAGGGAGCAAATAGTAATGCCCCTGGTAAATCACACACACTTGGGTATGGCTCAATGGAATCGGTGTACGCACTTCACCATACGCCCCTGGATCAAGGTGTGTCAGGATTGACATCTGCTGCTGGTAGGCGGGCAACGCCGCTGCTTCCTGCTCGGCGACGGCCTGCTGCCACGCTGCATACAATGCGGGTCGCAAGTCTGTCATTGCAGCGCGCAAAAACCTGTCAAAACGAACACGCCGGTAATGCGGATACGATTCGACCGCTGTCGCGTCCTGGCCTCGCCGGTAGGGTAGTTGTTTTTGCCATTCCCGATAAAGCTGCGCGTAACGCGCTGCGCTTGGTTCGTCGCGGGTGATGTCGACGAGCAGTGTTGTATAGACACGCTCACGCCACTCGTTTTCGAGCAGGGCGTGGTATGAGTGCAAACAATGGATGGCTGTCATGGCCCAGGCGGTAATGCGATCAACATCACGGAGCTGCACCCCGTGTTGATCTAACGCCGTGTCGAAGCCGTGTGTTTCAGTCGCATGTCGTGCCGTGTCTTCACGCAGCGCGTAATCCAGATAAAACTGCCATGTTCCCTCAGGGAATGCATCAGCAGCATTTTTACCCGCCAGTTTCAACAGGTTTTGGTATCCCCAGATGACAGCCGCCGGACCAGCAAATGCTGCGCCATATACGGCTCTGTCAAGAATCTGTTCAACACCCCGAAACAAGAGTGCCACATCACGAGTGATTTTGTCGGCAGGTGGTTGCCGACCGGAAAGCCGCACCAGACCGTTCAAGATAACACCCGGCACGTTGCCCGCAGGAACTATCTTGCTGACAAGATCAACTACTGCATCTATTTCTGGCAGAGTCAAGCGCGACAAAGGTTGAACATCAGGCGAACGTGCAACCGTCAAAAGATTGTTTGCTGTTTTCAGTGAAGCTTCGTGGTATTGAGCGTGTTCGTCCATTGTTCTGTAGCCTAATTAGCCAGCGAAGAGCAAAAACTGCATAAACCCATCTGTCGAAGAGTATACGATCTATGAGAGAAAAACGCTGGTGCGGAATCTGCGGCCCGCGCCCTGGTTTCCGCGCTACGATCCGCAGTTGCTGCCGCAACAGCATAATCTCCAAGTCTTTTTCGTCATCCGTCATCCGCATCACTGCGACCAATTCCAGCACGAACAACACCATCTGAAAGAACATGCAATCCTCGATTTTCGGTCTTCAACACAAAACCCCGCAGGCATACCATGCGGGGCATTTCCAGCCGACTCCAATTCGTTAGCTTTGGAGCGGATTCTTCCCTCAGATTGATTTCTGAACACTACGGTCATGATTTATTCCTTTGTGAATGCGTGGCTCAGTAATCCCATACGTTTCGGTGCATACCACCAACGCACAGCTATTTTCCTACAGACAGTTCTACCATGTGCCACTCACAGGGGCAAAAACCTTCAACCGCTAGAAAAAAGCAACCGGATCAGCCCCTTTTATTGGTTGGGGGCTGATCCGGCAATCTAAAAACGAGGAGGAGAAACAAGCCAGCAAGCTTAGCCTTTAACCGAGCCAGCCAACAGACCACGAATGAAGTAACGTCCCAACACCACATAAACAAGCAGCGTGGGCAGCGCCGCCAACACTGCGCCCGCCATTGGCAGGTTCCATTTCACGGCCTCACCGCCCGCCAAAAAGGCCAGCGCGACCGTGATCGGTTGGGAGTTCTCATTGGTGAGCGTCACAGCGAACAGGAATTCGTTCCAGATTTGCGTGAACTGCCAGATAATCACGACCACAAAGCCCGGCAGCGACAACGGGAACAGAATCCAGCGATAAACCCCGAAGAACCCCGCGCCATCAATAAAACCCGCCTCGATCATTTCGGTCGGCACTTCCGCGTAGTAATTGCGGAAGATTAATGTGGTGATCGGCAGGCCGTATACCACATGCGCCAGAATCAACGCCACCAAGCTTCCCCCAAGGTTGATGTCCTGCACGAACTGAAACAAGGGGATCAAGATACTCTGATAAGGAATGAACATGCCGAACAATATCAGCGGGAAAATGATCTTTGCACCGGGGATGCGCCACTTCGCCAGCACATAACCGTTCATCGACCCCATCAGCGCCGAGATGACAGTAGCGTTCAGTGTCAGCAAAAAGCTGTTCCTGATCTTAGGCCCCAGTTCCTTGATCGCAATCTCATAGCTTTCCCAGTGCGGTTTTGACGGAAACTCCCATACACTATCCAACTTGCGCGCTTCCTGCGGCGACTTCAAACTGGTGGACACCACCGTATACACCGGCAGCAAATATACAAACATCATGCCGATCAAGAACGCGTAGATCGCAACACGCAACGCGGGCTTAAACCATTTCGCTGGTTCGCGCATCGGTGTATAGCGCGTAGGAGCAGACATCGCCATAGTCGATGCAGTCGCCGCAACCGCCAATGGCTGACCAAAGGGGGCAGATTGCAGCACAGTATACGCCCACAACGGGATCAGCAACACCAGGTTCCCCACCGCGCCCAACACGCCACCCAGCAATGCACCACGTTCCGGTTCATAACCGCGATACTCATACAGCAAATACGTGCCAC
>CBEVZO010000311.1:0-5302 GCA_965554365.1 uncultured Anaerolineae bacterium | reverse complement strand
TCACATCGTACTGGTACAGATGCGTGATCTCGTGCGCGGCAACGTGGCCGATAGTCGCGACACGCCGTTCCAGCGTCCAGTAGCCTGGCTCGGCAAGCCAGATGCATTCTTCATTGCTAGGCGTCACGACATAATCGCCGCGCAGGATTTGCAAGCTGATGCCCTGGTCATTGCTCACCCGGCCCGCAAAGAACGGATCGACAACACCGGTCGCCACCGTTGCAGCATAGGCTTCCCGATCGGGATACACCGTGGCAATCGGCTTGTAGCTCAACCGCCGCCCGAAACCCGCGATCTGACGTGCAGTAGCCTGTGCCACCGTGTCCGCGACAGGCTGTGCCACAAAATCGGGATCGTCGTCATAGAACCCATACCAGTACATGATGATGTCGTCGGATTCCATACGCCACCATTCGCGGTTCGGGTCCCAATAATCAACCTCGTATTCCTCAGTGTCCACATACGCGCCGGTATCGTCACGCACGCGCCAGTGGAAACGCACATTCGTCCACGCCTGTTGACCTTCGCCGGTGTCCCAAACATGCGCGATCCACTGCTCGTTGTCGGCATCCCACACGGCGTCCATACGGTTGCCCGAATCATGCACAAAGCGATAGAAGAAGATCGCCTCGCTAATCGCACCGTTAGTGGACTGCGGCTTGATCGTGAAGATCATGCCACGCGGATAGACCGACGTGCCCGTGCCACCCTCAAACGTAAACACGTCTTGATCCGCGAATTCGTAGGTCAGCACCTCGTCCACCCCGCCCACACGCTCCAACGTATACGCCGCCGGTTCGAGCGGGTACAGCGTCGGTGTCGGATCGGGAGTCGCGGCCCCGCCCGGAGCCGCCAGCACGGTCAGCGCCGTAACCGTCATCAGCGCCACCAGCGCGATCAATGTGGCGAGTCCCGCCACCTGTAATTTCAAACGCATTATACTTTCACCTCCATCTGACAAAAAAACAATCGTTGCGCCAAGTGTAACCAGTCGGCGCACGAACGCCAAAGAGCCGCCGCGAGTTTCACCATACGAACCAGGGGACCGGCACGGCGTCCAATCCCCTGGAAATGACCGTCTATTTGATTGTACGCGCGCAGCGTTACGGACCGATCAGCGAGTCCCGCGTGACCCAGCCGGTCATGCCCATGCAGTCGATCTCGAAGTAGGCGATACCGTCCAGCGTGCCCATGCGGATGATCGTCACCTCTGTGTTGGCGAAGCACTGCGGACCGGGCATTGTGCCTTCGCCGGGGTCTTCGTACATCTTCACCAACGGCGGCATCGCGGGCAGCGTCACCGCGTCACCCTCCGCCAGCATCGCATCTTCATACGGCTGCAAGGCCAATGCGGGATCGAGGTCTTCCGGCGCGAAGGGTTCCCACCCGATATACATACGCCAACCGTTTTCGATCTCCAGGAACGTTTGCCCCGTGACCTGCTCCATCGCTGTGCGGGCCGGCGTGTTCCCGGACTGCAAGTTAATCACCGCGCCCAGCGCCTCGAAGCTATACGTCGCCACAAACCAGTTCACAAACGACGCACCCACGTCATACGCCAACACGCCGCCGCCATCAGCGACCGGAATACGAAACCCAATCTCCCCGGTCAACGACGGCAAATCTTGCAGCGTCGCCAGGTTGAATAGACGCGCGTCATACCGCCCCGGCGATGGGCTGAACCAATCCGCCTGTCCTTCCGTCCACCACGTCGGTCCACCGACGCTGAACTTGCCCTGATACGTGTGCGTCAATTCGTGCGCCAACGTGCTGGGCAGCGTGTTAAAAATACGCTCTGGCGGGAATGCGGGATGATCGACATGCAAAAACTGCACCGTGACCGGGTACCCCGCGTAAGTGAATCCGAGCGTAATCCCCCCCTGCCCCTCCGCCTCATACACACCCGACGCGAGCGTCTCGGCATAGGACTCATCAGTCGGATACACGATCCCTAACTGCTGGAAGCCCAACGACCCACCGAAAGCCGCCTCACGACGCGGTTCAGTCGCATCAAGACCCTCGGCAATCGCCAGAGCAAACGCTTCGGGGTTGTCGTCCATGAAGCCGAACCAGAAGACCGTGTAGGCGGTGGTGTCCACGCGATACCAGGTGCGTGTGGGGTCCCAATATTCCGACGGAATGGGGTCGCTATCCACATACGCGCCTGTTTCATCGCGCACGCGCCACGAGAACTCAAACTGGAGCCACGCCACCTTCATCACCTCGGCATTGGCGAGCGCCCAGGGCCGCGCGATCCATGACTGCTGCACATCGTCCCAGAACGCCTCACGGCGGTAGCGGCTGCCATCCGGGAACGTCGCGTAAAGGGTCACATCCGTGACTGTGCCGTTGGGTGATGTGGGCTGGACTGTCCAGATCATGCCATCCGGGTAGGTCGAGGTGGCAGTCGTGGTGCCAAACGTGAACCCATCCACGTCAGCGTGGTCAAACGAGAGTTCCAGGTCCTCGCCGCCCACCACCTCAAATTCGTATGTCGCTCCGTCCACCGGGAACCCGGTCGGGGTTGGCAACATGCCCTGCTGGTCTGGGGATGCCAGCGCAGGGAATGCCAATGTCATGATCAGCATCAGCGCCAACAGTGGCGTGGTCAGCGCCAGTCCCAGCGCAAAAGTCTTGTTAAAACGCATTGATTGTCCTCCGTATATGATGGTACAGAATGCCCACCTAATGGGTACTGCTAATCAATCAAACCATAACTATACACCAGATTATACGCGACTATCCGGTACTTTGCTGCACTCATGATCCGCCTGGCCCTGCTTATCTGCGTTTATCAGCGTTCATCTGCGTCCCATTCCGCACTTCCCGCACTCACGGCACGGTCACCATCCCCAGGTGGATCATATCCGCGTTGGCCCAGGGCCGATCCCCATGCACGCCGAGTCGCGCGCCTGTTTCGGGGATAAACCACCCCACGTTAATCGCATACTCGCCGGGCGGGAGGTCTTCGACAATAACTCCAGGGCTTGACACCCACGCCGCACCGCCATCCCACTCGGTCGTGAGCAGCGCGGGATAGCCCGTGTACTGCGCGGTAGGAACACCCGTTACCGGATCAGCGACATGGACAAACAGCGCATACGACTCCGGCAGCGCGTGCTCGGCGCTCCAATACAGCAGCAAGCCTACAGCGGGAGGATCAACGCCCTGCGCGATTTCATAACCACGCAACGAGACACCGTGATCCAGTTGCACATTGAGCGACTGCGGCACATTATCAGGATACAATGGCTGCTTGGGTGTCCAGTGGAACGGAGCAACGCCTGCACCGATACATAGCGGCAGATCGGCTGGCTCACACAATTCATCATACGGTTGGCCAATGCACGCGGCTTCAAACGGGTACGGATCGCACCCGCCTTCCGCTTCAAAGCGCAGTGTGTGGAAGCCGGGTTCCACCCACAAACGCAAAGGTGGAGGACGGTTGCTATCGTCAGCACCCACCAATCGATCATCCAAACGGACAGTCACCCATTTGGGGATGTGGTTGTATGCCATCTCATACCACAACTGATTGCTGCGGGCTGTGGTGAAGAAATACCATGTGCCCTGCTCCCCAAAGAACTCGAACTGACGTTCTCGATACGATTCAGCTATTACGAATCCTTTGTGCCACTCACCCACTGCGGGAGCCAGAATGAACAACTCTTCCGGCGTTTCATCCACCTCCGGCACAACGTACACCGTATGCCACTCGTCCTCAAATTCCGGTTCACCGAGGATAGACGTGAGCCGTGTGACATGCGCGACCGGGTTCGACACAAACCGCTTATGCACCACCAACCGATCCGCCCCCGCGACGTTCAACAAATACGGCACAGCCTCATCAGGTATGTTTGGCAGGTTACGTATACTCTGCCCGCTGATCACGCGATCCAGCACATGCAGCAGCGCCGGGTCTTGCGGGCTGAGCCGGTAGAGCTGCCCCGCGACCATCGGCTTGCCGTGTATCGTCTGCTGAACCATCGCTTGCATCTGCGCGGTCGGGTTCAGCGCCGGATAGTTGTACACCGCCTCTACGTCGTCCATCTCGGCCAACTGCGCGAAATAATCACCCTGGTCCGCGCTGCCGGTCGAATACGGCCAGAACAACTGGTACTCGTACAGCATCACCGCGCCGAGCAGCACCGCCACCGCGATCTGTACCGCGCGCCAGCGAAGTTTGCGCAGCGCCACGCCCGCGCCAATGCTCACCAGCGCGCCCCATGCGAGCGCCACCGCGCCCCCGAAGCGTCCCGGCGTGCGCGTGTCCTGCAACACGGGCAAATCCTGTACCGCCGCCCAGGGCAGTGTAACATAAGATTCCATGTTTTCGACGTGGTACACCACCGGATCGTCGCCACTTGAGCAGCGGACCCAGCGCAAACAGCAGCGCCCCCAGCGCCACCCACAGCCAGGGCCGCGCCTCTTTACGCGCCAATACGCCGATCAGCACCAGCGCCAGCGCCGCGATCCCCAGATACGCCGCGCCCTCCGCGCTGTTCGTCGCCAGCACATCCCGCGCATAGTCCGGCACGACACCCAGATCATCCAGCGGCCCCAACGGTGATGGACTCACGACCGCCAGCGCATCCATACTGAACGTCACGCGCCCGGTTTCCTTGAGTTGATCGATCTCCGCGCGCCCCGTTTCTGTCAGCAGCGGCCCAAAGAAGATCAGCAGGATCACCCCGCCGAGCGCGACCAGCGTCACCGCCCGAATCGCGGGCCACGTGTGCCAACGTTGATCGCGCGGGAACAGCACATCCCGCCGCCAGATCAGCGCGTAAAGTCCTGTGAACAACACGATAGGCATAACGTTGTAGATCAGTTGCGAGGTCAGCCCCAGGCACGCCAGCGCCAACGCGATCCCGCCGCCGATGACCGTTCGCCATGCACCACCGTAGGGGCGCTGCTCTGCCGCGCCCTCTGCGTTCGTGTGTGGAGCAGAAATCGAGGGGTGAGGTTGGAACAGCACCCGCCACCACGCCAGCGCGAACAACGGCAGCCCATACATCGCCAACACGTCGATGTGCCCCACGCTGAGATGCCCCTGCATGTTCGGGAACGCTGTGAAGACCAATCCGCCCAGCAGTGCCGCCGGAATGTGCCGCCGGCTGAGCGCCATGCCCAACCAATACGCCGTCAGCCCGTTGAGGATCAGCGTCGCGATCAGCCACAGGTTAAACGCCACCAACGGCTCGAAGATCAGCATCAGCAGCATCGTCGGGACCCACCGCAGCGGAGTGGACCACATCACGCGGCTGGTGATACCGTCCGGGTACGCAATACGCGGTTGGTG
>CBEVZO010000310.1:0-5304 GCA_965554365.1 uncultured Anaerolineae bacterium | reverse complement strand
CCGCAGGAGGAGACGCTGACCGTCTCCTTCGGCAACGCCGCACCTGTGCGTACCGAGTTCCGCTATCGCGGGAAAGTGCGTCTGATCATCGAGGGCGTGGGACAGGCCGCCGAAACCGCCTACAGTGACGCGTTTTACCTCTACACTGACGCCGACGGCACACCGTTGGAAATTCCGTGCCGGGGTGAGTTCACACTGGTGATCGACGGCGAAGATGCCACCCTCGCGTTAGAGTTAGAAGACGAACCGCTGCCCTACCGCGACGATCATTTCTACACGGCGGTGTATGACGTAGGCTTCGACCTGCACCGCATCGCGTTTCGCGTGGCGGACTCCACGCCCGACGACAACACTGGCGCGTATACCATCACCGTAATCGATATCGAAGACGAGTGGGACCGCTAACCGCGACCGCCTATGCGAATTCTGCTGATCGAACCCTACGATACCGGCTCACACGGCGTGTGGCTGCGCGGCTACCAGCGGCACAGCGCGCATGACGTGCAACTCCTGACACTGGAAGGGCAGTTCTGGCAATGGCGCATGTTAGGCGGCGCGGTCACGCTCGCGGAGCAGTTCCGCGCGCTGGATGAGCAGCCCGACCTGATCGTCGCGTCCGACATGCTCGACCTGACGACGTTTCTCGCGCTCACCCGCCCGCAGACCGCGCACATCCCGGTCGCAGTCTATTTCCACGAGAACCAACTCACGTATCCGGTCGGGCCACGCCAGAAATTGCAGCAGCACTATGCCTTCATCAACTACGCGAGCGCGATGGCCGCTGACGCTGTCTTTTTCAACAGCGCGTTTCACCGCGACATTTTCCTGGGCGAACTGCCGCGCCTGCTCAAACACTATCCCGACCATACCAACCTGCACACCGTCGATGACCTGCGCGCGCGCAGCCATGTGCTACCCGTTGGCGTGGAACTGCGCCGCTACGACGCACACCAACCCGCCACGCCGCGCGATTCCGATGCCCCACCGCTGATCGTGTGGAATCACCGCTGGGAACACGACAAAAATCCGGTCCCGTTCTTCGACGCGCTGTATGCATTGGCAGAGGAGAGCGTGCCGTTCCGTGTGGCGCTGGTAGGCGAAAACGTGCGGCAGGCGGCGACCGAATTCGAGCAAGCGCGGGACCGTCTGGGAGATCGCGTGGTGCATTTCGGTTACGTGGACTCGTTCGCGGACTACGCGAGGCTGCTGTGGGAAGCCGATATCGCGGTCAGCACATCCAATCAGGACTTTTTCGGAATCGCGATGGTCGAAACGATCTATTGCGGCTGCTGGCCCGTGCTGCCCAATCGCCTGAACTATCCCGCGCTCGTGCCGGAGCAGCACCACGCAGAAACGCTGTACGTCACCGATGCGGGCCTGTTGCACACGCTGCGTGACCGTCTCACCGATCCGCGCCCCGCCCCGCCGGAGCTACGCGCGCACGTCGCCGGGTTCGACTGGCAGGCACTCGCGCCAGACTATGACCGTTTGTTTGCAGCGGTGGAACTCCTGCGGCGCTGACCAAGCGTTGTACACTTAAACTATGCACCTAATAGATTTCTTTCAGGAGCTAAACTTATGCTCCCCTACCGAACATCGTCCTGGTGACGGCACACGACATCGGGCGTTATCTGGGCTGCTACGGGATCGACGAGGTCCACACCCCCAACTTCGACCGGTTTGCCGCCAATGGGGTGCGCTTCGCGAACGCATTTTGCACCGCGCGCGAATAACCCACCGTGTCTTCTCACACCGTGCCGGATGTAATGTTATTTCGTGTCATGTTCCGCGCTCGGTAGCTCCGCAGAATAACGTGATCGCGAGTTTGCCCCTCCCCGCAAGCGGTACTGTTGGCGAACTCGATTCATGGGTGTTTTGTAGGGGCGATGCTTGCGTCGCCCGGTTGGGTAGGGCAAGCCCTACGCCCTACAAAAACAGGTTCGCCAACAGTATCGCAAGCGGAGAGGGGCCTAACGGCGTGCTTACTCCCCTCTTTCTCCGCCTGCGGGGAAAGAGGGGCTGGGGGAAAGAGGGGCTAACATGCGCCAATCACGTTATTTTGTAGTCCTACCCCGCACTCCTAGCGCACGATCAACCACACGCCAATAAACAGCACCACAATCCCGATCACGCGCTGCACGTCAATGTGGCGCACCTCCGCGCCGAGCCAGCCAAAATGGTCCAGCGCAGCGGAGAGTACCAACTGTCCCGCAACAATCAGCACCACCGTGCCGACCGCGCCGATACGCGGAAACGTGTAGCTGACGGCGGAAATCACAACCAACCCCCAACCGCCCGCCAGCAGCGCGTACCAGGGCACGCTGCGCCACTGACCGAGGTTGCCACCCGCGCGCAACACGATCAGTGGTAGCGCCGCGAAGATCGCGCCCCCCACATGAATAACGAAAACACTTTCGAGTACGCCGAGTTTCTCGGTGATCGTACTCGAAAGCGGCCCTTGCATCCCGACAGCGATCCCGCCTGCCAGTCCGAACAAAATTACCAGCGCCAATGTTGGCATCGTTGTGAGTTCCTTGGGAGCATATGATTCGCGTGTGGGTAATGCAAGCAGCTATCCAATGCGCGCTAAAAACGCATCCAACAACGCGTTGAAGCGCTCCGGATGCTCCATGTTGGGCAGGTGCGCCGCGTTCGAGATCATTTCAAGCGTGACGTTGGGTATCTCGTGGGCAATCTGCTGAGAGAGCGCCGGGTGATAGGCCACGTCCTGATCGCCCTGGATCACCAGTGTGGGCGCGTTGATCGTCCCCATGCGCGTGATCGGCAAGGGATCGAGTTCCTGGCCCTCGCCCATATCTTCTTCCTCAGGGATGCGGCAGAGGTGATCGACCATCTCATAGACGCGCGACCGCACAGTCGCGTCCACCTGATCGGGCGTGCGCTGGGGGCCGTCGAACCACATCTGCACGACCAGTTCCACCGCGCGCGGAAGATCGCCCGCCTCGTACGCGACGTTGCTTTCGTTCCACTGCGCCTCAACTTCCGGCGGCGACTCAAACCCGCCCACGCCAGCACAGGCCAGCACCAACCCCACGACGCGATCCGGGTAACTGAGCGCAAAATCTAGCGCGATGCGTCCGCCGTTGGATGCACCGACCAGCACCGCGCGTTCAATGTTCAAGTGATCCAGCAAGTCGCGCAGTTCCTCATAATCGTAATACGCGCCTGCGGGGTTAGGCGATTGTCCATAGCCGCGCACGTCATAGCGCAGCACGCGGTAATGCTGGGCGATGTGCGCAAATTGATCGTCCCACATGCGCAGGTCAACGATCCCGGCATGGATAAACACCACCGCCGGGCCGTCACCAGCCAGTTCGTAATGGACACGCGTATCAGACAATTGTGCGAAATCGGACATTAATAGATTTCCTTTGTCTCACGATTCAATCGGTTTGAGGAAGTCGGCCATAATCGTCTTCTGGCCCACACCACCAGGGAACAGCACCTCGACCATCTCCATCCCGCTGCCGACCTTACTGCTCACCACTACACCTTCGCCGAATTTCGTGTGCCACACCATATCCCCGCCCTTGTAACGCGTGGGCGGCGTGTGTTTGGGGGTGCGTTTGGGCTTGCTCGCGCGGCGATCCTCGGCACTGACGGCGCGATCCCAGGTGGTCATGCGCTTGAAACTCTGCTGGTCGCGGTCATTGCGGGCGCTGCGGCTGAGCGCGGCCCCGTCACGCACATCGTCGGGAATATCGTACAAAAACCGCGACGGCAGATTCGCGCGGCTGTCGCCGTAGAGCGTGCGTATTGTCGCATAGAGCAAGTAAAGCCGCTGCTCCGCACGCGTGATGCCCACATACATCAAGCGGCGCTCCTCCTCGATGGCCGTCAGCGCAGCACGTTTCTCATCCGGGGTCGCGTGCGGATTCTTCTCCGGCGCTATCGAGCGTGAATGCGGCAGAATATTTTCTTCCAGCCCTACGATGAATACCACCGGGAATTCCAGCCCCTTCGCGGCGTGCAGCGTCATCAGGCTGGGACGGTTCTCGTCGTCGTCGCGCGTGTCCACATCCGAGACCAGCGAGATTTCTTCCAGAAACGTCACCAGCGGCAGCCCGCGATAACTCTCGGCATGGCTGCGCAGTTCTAGCACATTTTCGATGCGGCTTTCGCCCTGCGGCGTGCCGTCGTCCAGATAGGCGAGATAACCCGTATCGTTCAGCGCGCGCGTGATCAGCGCGTCGGGGGCGGCTTCGGCCTTGAGTTTTATGGAAAGAGCTGGTCATAGATATGTTTTGATAAATGTCAACACAGCTTTGAGGAAAGAAAACGATTTCAAGGTCATGGCTCCCAGAGTTTATGCTCTTTATGATTGCAATTGCAAACCTGAAAACTTAAATGAGTTATATAAGGTACTTTTAAATAATAGAGACTGTTATAATTATATTATAGAACGATATGCAGGAGCACCCATGAATACCTATCCGCTGTGGACACCATACATGGAACGGATGTGGTGCATATGGGCCCAAAAACATGGAAATTATAAAACGTATCAATCGCTTTTATACATAGCAAATCCCAGCCTGTGGGCAACAAACGAAGACCTTGAAAAATGGAATGAAGAAAAAAAATGGAATGGATATTATTACTTTGAATCCGAGCTGAGCTATCCTGTATGGGCAACAATACCTTTGCTTCAGGACCTTTTTACCATAGTGACAGATGCAAAACTCAAAGGATATATTAATTGGAAAAATGCAAACCGTTCCATAAATCAATTACCTGCTTACCATAAATCTGCCTCAATTTTGTTCATTTTAATCGTATTAGAAGTTATTATACCTGCAGAACACTGGCAAAAACCCCATTATTTTGGGCCGAAGTTAGATGATTTTATTTCCGGACTTATAGATGAAATCCGCAAAAAAGGCTTTGTTCACTGGGAAGATAATGCCGGCCTTTATCTGAAACGCCTGATATGTGATAAAAAAATAAAAAAAAATATGGGTTGGGTTACGGTAAATGATTACAAAAAGCTTGTAAGCATTTTAAATAAAGAGTCAGTCAATCGGCAGGACCCCGGGGATATTGACAACGCTCCTAAACAACTGGAACTTCCTTTTTTTTAGATCTGATGAGGCTGATCTAACAACAGAACATCGCTGATTTTCACTGTCCTTGTGGAAGTTAATTCGTCAACGTTCCTAACCGACGAGCAACGCAGTCATGCGAGATGGATCGGCGCATCAAAATGTGAAGTTATTTTTGGGCGAGTCCTTAGCCTATGGTTTCTACAAAGTAAGCTTTGTCCCACAGCTTTTTTTGTGCATC
>CBEVZO010000309.1:0-5355 GCA_965554365.1 uncultured Anaerolineae bacterium | reverse complement strand
CTCGCGCGATTTCACGGCGCAGGCAGTGCGCGAAACCGGGACATTGCTGGTGCATGGGGTGGCAGTCCGCCCTGGGCATCCGGTGATTATCGGGATGGTCAACGATGTGCCAGTGATCGGCGTGCCGGGCTATCCCGTCTCGGCGGCGCTGACCGGGGAGATATTCATCCAGCCTGTACTCAAGCAGTGGTTGGGACAGCCCGCGCCGCGTTATGAGACGATCACGGCGACGCTGACGCGCAAACTCGCCTCACCCACCGGAGACGACGACTTTGTACGTGTCACGGTGGGGCAGGTCGGCGAACGAACGCTCGTGACGCCGATAAAGCGCGGGGCGGGGGTGATTACGTCGCTGGTGCGCGCGGATGGACTGCTGCATGTGCCGCGCTTCAGCGAAGGCGTGGATGTCGGCAGCGAGGTCGAGGTGTTGCTCTATCGTGCGCCGGAGGAAATCGCGCGCACGGTGGTCGCTGTCGGCAGTCACGATCCGATGTTGGACCTGCTGGGACAGTATCTCGCGGCGCGCTTTCCTGGCTACCGGCTGGCCTCGGCGAATGTGGGCAGTCTGGGTGGTTTGGTGGCGCAGAAACGCAGTGAAGCGCATCTCTCCGGTACGCATTTGCTGGACCCCGACACGGGCGAGTACAACGTGTCCTATATCCGGCGCACGTTGGGTGATCTGCCGGTGCGGATTGTGACTTTCGCGCATCGGGAACAGGGCTTGATCGTTGCGCAGGAGAATCCGTTAGATATTACATCGCTGGATGATCTACCGCGCGTGAGCTACGTCAATCGCCAGCGCGGAGCAGGCACACGGATTCTGCTTGACTACGAACTGGCGCAGCGCGGCATCACGCCGGAACAGGTACAGGGCTACGCGCGTGAGGAATACACGCATCTCGCAGTAGCGGCAGCGGTGGCTTCCGGTAGCGCGGACTGTGGTTTAGGCATTCGCAACGCGGCGCTGGCACTCGATCTGGGCTTCATTCCCGTGACGCACGAACGCTACGATCTGGTTATTCCAGAGGCGTATGTCGATCTACCGATGATCGAGCATGTGTTGGCACTGTTGCACGATGACGACTTCCGCGCAGAAGTCGCAGCGCAACCCGGTTATGATGTGACCGCGATGGGGCAGCGCGTGGCGTTATGACGCGTCTAGCCCTTTGCCGACCAGGGCACGCCATTCCGCCGGGATGACGGCTACTTTGCCATCGTGTGTGATGCACACATGCTTGGAATAGCCGGTGACGCAGAGGGTACGCGTTTCTGCGTCTACGATTTCGTAGCCGAACGTGAGTGTGCGCGAGCGCAGGTCGTCTAGCCAGCAGCGGGCGGTGACGCGCTGACCATACCGCGTCGGAACAATGTAGCGCGCGTGGACTTCGGCGACGGTTAGCCAGTACCCGCTGCGCTCAAAGGCGGCATAGTCTGAACCGAGTTCGCGCATGAAATGGCTGCGGGCTTCCTCAAAGAAGACGATATAATTGGAGTGGTGCGTGATCGCCATGGCGTCAGTTTCGACGTAACGGATATGAAATGTGTTTTCGGTGATCAAGCGGTCGGTGGGGGCCACAAGGCGCTCCTTTGGATTGGGTCAAGTTGAACGGTCGCATTCTAGCGGCAGGTGATACGCTGCGCAATAGTTGGAAGCGGGATGTGATGAGCGAGAACTACGAGACATTTGAATTTATCGCCGAGGCGGCTGGCGAACGGCTGGACAAGGCGCTTGCCGGGCGGTTGAAAGATCTATCGCGCGTGCAGATTCAACACCTGATCCGTGAGGGGCTGGTCACGATCAATGGCGCGGCGACCAAAGCGTCGTATCGTATTGTGGGCGGCGAAACGGTAGTCGTGCGTGTGCCGATGGAGAACGATCCTGGCGCGCCACAGCCCGAAGATATCCCGCTGACGGTGCTGTATGAAGATGCACAGCTTGCCGTGATCGACAAACCAGCGGGGATAGTGGTACACCCTTCCTATGGGCACAAGTCCGGCACGCTGGTGAACGCGATTCTCGCGCGCTGGCCGCAGACCGCTGATTTTGGCGCAGTAGATCGCGCCGGGATTGTGCATCGCCTGGACAAAGACACGTCCGGCGTGATTCTGGTCGCGAAAACGGCGGGTGTGTTGGACCATCTTCGCGCGCAATTCAAAGCGCGCACTGTGACAAAGCGTTATTTGGCGCTGGTAGAAGGCATGCCTAAAACGCCAGAGGGGATCGTAGATGCGCCGGTAGGTCGCGATCCTAACCAGCGCAAGCGCATGGCTGTCACGCGTGCGGGACGCGAAGCCGTCACGGAGTTTCGTGTGCTAGAGACTTACGCTTACTACAGCTTGGTGGAAATTTTCCTCAAAACAGGACGCACACATCAGATTCGCGTGCATATGGCATTTATCGGGCATCCGGTGGCGGGCGATACGGTCTATGGGCGACGCAAGCAGCGCATCAAGATGAAGCGACATTTTTTGCACGCCGCACAGATTACGTGTGTGCTGCCGGACTCCGGTGAAGCGCTCACGGTTGAGGCTCCGCTGCCCGTGCCGCTGCAAGATGTGTTGAACAAGCTCGCACAATGAGAATTTGTAGAGGACGCTCATTTGTTCTGCATGTCGTGTCTGGATTTGACAAATGTCCCAGTTTGACGCTACATTAAGGTGCTAAATAACGTGTATAATCGAGTGGACAAGCCCTGGTCACAATGACTACTTGATCCCCGAATGAGGAGAACCCGAATCCATGCGTGAAATTACTATCGCAACTGTTCAGATGAAACCGGCGCTGGGCGAGTCGGAAGATAATTTGGTGAAAATGTCGGACTTCGTGTCCAAGATCGCCTCGCAGCAAAAAGTCGATTTGATTGTTTTTCCCGAATTGGCGACCAGCGGTTACGAATTGGGCGTGCGCGTGACGGAAATGGCGCAGCGTATCCCCGGTCCTACCGTGAACCTGATGGCCCAACGCGCAGCAGAGTTTGGTGTGTACATTGCTTTTGGCCTGGTGACCAAAGAAAAGGTCGAGAGCGTGCTGTATAACTCGGCGGTGCTGGTGGGGCCAGATGGTGAAATGCTGGGCAGCTACAACAAGGTGCATCTGAAGGGCGAGGAACGTATGGCGTTCCGCGAAGGCTTCCGTCTGCCGGTGATCGAGACTGAGATTGGTAACATCGGTCTGCTGCTGGGTTGGGACCTGGCGTTCCCCGAAGTGGCGCGCGCGTTGGCGCTGGAAGGCGCTGAACTGCTGGCCGTGCTTGCCAACTGGGAAAGCGAGCAGATGGAAGAATGGCGCACCTACATTCGCGCGCGTGCGTTTGAAAATGCGTTGTACGTGGCCGCGGCGAACCGTGTGGGCGAAGATGTAACGCTGAAGTTTGGCGGCGAGAGCATGATTGTCGGGCCGCGTGGCAAGGTCTATGCCACACTCGCAGAAGAGAAAGACCCGGAGACGAAGGAACCGCGTGAAGGGTACAGCGTCGCGCGCGTGGACCTGGATGCCGTGCGCAAGTGCCGCGAAGAACACCAGACGTTGCAGGCGCGTCAGCCCACAGTGTACCGCGCGGTGGTGAAGCGTTACTGAGCGACAATTTGATCTCTTGTGAGTAGAACGGGATGCAGCGATGAACACTCTTCCGCAGTCGAGCGATCCTGAGGACGAAGTGGAGTACGTTGGTGCGCCGACTGAGTTCGCTGGCGCCGACGAAGTTCCCGAATGGGTAGCGAATGTTGCCAAAGTGCTGTTTTTCATACCCACAGCGTTTGTGACTGTCGCCACGATTCCATTGATCTTCGGCGGCCTGTTTTTCACGTTATGCATGTGCTTGATGGCTTGCGGGGCGTTGTTTGGCGCGCTCTGAGTTTGTGGCAGTGGGGATAGCTAATTTGCCGCCCGGCGTTTTTTCACGTCGGGCGATTTTTTGAGGGGGAAAGCTCGTGGAATGGATCGATTTACGCAGCGATACGGTGACTTTGCCCACGCCGGAAATGCGTGCAGCGATGGCGGGTGCTGAAGTCGGTGACGATGTGTTCGGGGAAGACCCGACTGTGAAACAGTTGGAGCAGGAAGCGGCACGGCGTTTGGGCAAAGATGCCGGGTTGTTTGTCGCCAGTGGTACGATGGGCAATCTTGCGGCGGTGTTGGCGACCTGTGGGCGCGGCGATGAGGTGGTTTTGGGACACACGGCGCACACCTTCGTACACGAAGCGGGCGGAATTTCCGCATTGGGCGGCGTACATCCGCATACGGTTCCGGTGCAGGACGATGGCACATTGGCGTTGGACGACATTCGCGGTGCGATTCGTTCCTCGGATATTCACGAGCCACCCACGCGCCTGATCATTCTCGAAAACGCGCAGGGATCAATGCGTGGAATGCCTGTGCCCAAAGCGTACATTGACACAGTGGGCGATCTTGCCCGTGAGCGTGGTCTAGCGGTACACATTGACGGCGCGCGGCTGTTCAACGCGGTGACGGCGCTCCAGTGTGATGTTGCTGATCTGGTCGCAGCGGCGGATAGCGTGACATTTTGTCTCTCAAAGGGGTTGTGCGCGCCGGTTGGCTCGGTGCTGGTTGGCGCTGAGACGTTTATCGTCAAAGCGCGGCGGATGCGCAAGTTGCTCGGCGGTGGGATGCGACAGGCAGGCGTGCTGGCGGCGGCGGGACTGATCGCGCTGGAAACGATGACGCAGCGTTTGGACGAGGATCACGCTCACGCGCGGCGGTTGGCGGATGGCTTAGCCGAGATTTCTTGCATTGAGTTCGATCCGGCAGCGATTCATACCAACATTGTGTACTTCCGGCTGAACGACGACGCCCCGAAGAATGCGATTGAATTGGCTGATGCGTTGTTGGCGCGGCACATCAAAGCATTGTGGATGGATGAGCGTTATATGCGTGTGGTGACGCATCACGATGTACGCGCTGAACATATCGACCGCGTGCTGGACGCATTCAAGAAGGAACTGTCGTGACACTGCCGTTCACCGATCCCGATCCTGAAATTCCGCCCACAAACGGAGATGATGCCTCCTCCTCCGATGTTCCACGTCCGATGTTCCCGCGCGAGCGTCAACGCCTGCGTGCCGGACATCCTCCGCCGGCGATCCCCCTCCGGTCTGAGACACATGATGCAGAATATGAGGACGAGCTTCGTGAACGGTCGCCGCGCGCGACACGTCAAGACCTGGACCCTGTGTTTGGCTACATCATGGCGTTGGCGCTCAGCGTAGGACTGACACCGCTGCAAGCCAACATGCGTTACGTGGTGCTGTGGGCGTTTTTGGCGGCGATGGGCGGCATGGCGTTTTTGTTAGGCAGTGGGATTCGCCTGAAAGTTACCGATCCCGGTGATTTACTAT
>CBEVZO010000308.1:0-5357 GCA_965554365.1 uncultured Anaerolineae bacterium | reverse complement strand
CACATGGGCTTTGGTTTTCTGGAACCGGCGATTTGGTGGTACACGCGGCAGAATTTCAACGCGGCGGATTATGCGCTCGCCCCGTCCCGACTCGTGCAGCAGGACATGCTCGATCATGGCGTGAACGATGTGGGGTTGTGGCGCAGAGGCGTCAACGCGGACACGTTCCACCCGACGCACTATAACCACGACATGCGGATGCGTCTCAGTGACGGACACCCCGAAGACCCGATCCTGGTCTATGTGGGACGGCTCTCCAAAGAGAAGCAGATCGACCAGATTCGCGCGGTGATGGAGCAAGTGCCCGGTGTACGGTTGGCGGTTGTGGGTGATGGCCCTGCGCGCGGGGATTTGCAGGAACACTTCAAAGGCACGCAGACGAAGTTTATGGGCTACATGAAGGGTCATGAACTTTGGTCGGCGTTTGCCAGCTCCGATATGTTCGTGTTCCCCTCCGCGATGGAAACCTTCGGTCTGGTGCTGATCGAAGCGATGGCTTCCGGGCTGCCGGTGGTCACGACGCGCGTCGGTGGTGTGGACGACATGGTACAGTCGGGCGTCAATGGCTACGTGTTCAATGTGGGCGATGTGCGCGGCATGATCGACGGCGTGCGCGCGGTCCTCGCTGCGCCGCAGAAGCGTAAGGTTATGGGCCGCAACGCGCGGCTGTATGCTGAAACACAGTCCTGGCCCGCGATGATGGACGAACTCGTGGCATGCTACGGCGATCTGATCGACGGACGCGACCCCTCGATTTAACGCAAAGTCGCGGCACAACCATGATCTCTGCTAACAACGAACCGGGCACACACGCCCGGTTTTTTGATGCCGTTGGCTGGGGAGGCTGCCTGAAACTACGGGATCGCGAGTTTGCCCCTCCCCCAACGCGAACTTGTTCGCGCCCCCTCCTCGCAAGCGGAGAGGGGCTTAACTGCGTGCTTGCTCCCCTCTTTCTCCGCCTGCGGGGAAAGGGGGGCTGGGGGGGATAGGGGCCAACATGCGCCAATCACGTTATTTTGTAGTCCTACCAAAGGGTAATGGGAAACTCAAAACTTCGGTCGGGGGGTGAGTACCAGATCGTTTTGAGGGGTGAGGTGTTGCATTCATTATAGGTAAGGCGTTCTGGGAGTGCAAGCACTCGGCGCTGTCTCTACTGGTTCGGAATCTGCTGCCATGCTATGCTTGCTACACGCAACGCTGTGTGCTGCAAAGCTGACCCTGACTGCGCAAAGGAGCGATCCCGATGACCCCTGATCCCCAGTCCGATCCGCCCCCGGCGGAGACTCAACATACCAGCTATCCCGATCCGATGCTGCGCGCATTGTGGGCGGCGAAAACCGAGCGTCAGACCGTGCGCGAAGCCGATTTCATCGAAACGGCGTGTGATCTCAACGGCCCTGGACAGCTACTCGATGTGCCGTGCGGCAACGGGCGTATCGCGCTCGAACTGGCGCGGCGCGGGCAGCATGTGACGGGCATCGACTTAGCGGAGGTGGCGATCACGCAATCGCAAGCGGACGCTGCGGCGCGTGATCTCACCGCCGCGACGATGTTCCAGCAGGGGGATATGCGCGATCTGCCCTGGGAGGCGGAATTCGACGGCGCGTACTGCTTCTGGGAGAGCTTCGGCTATTTTGATGACGCGGGGAATCATGCTTTCTTGGAGGGCGTGGCGCGGACACTCAAGCCGGGCGCGAAATTTGTGTTGGATACGCACCTCATCGAGACGATGCTGCCGAGCGTCAACCAGCGCGGCTGGACCACACAGGACGATGGGACGCTGATTCTCGAATGGCGCGAGTACGATCACTTCACGAGCCGTGTGCTGCGCCATTTTGCGGTGGTCATCGGCGATCAGCGCATCGAAACCGTGCTTTCGATCCGGCTGTACACCTACCGTGAATTGGTGACGTTGTTCGAGGCCGCCGGATTTACCGCGTGCGAGGGCTATACGTGGCTGAGCATTGTACCGTATATGTTTGGTGCGCCGCGTCTGGTCATGGTCGCGACGCGGGTGTGAGGGGCAGTGCGTAGGGGCGTTGCTCTGCTGCGCCCACCGTCTAATGTGACACACCCTGGGCGCGGTAGAACAGCGCCCCTACAAGAAATTGACCTTCTGTTTCGTACAAAAAACAGCCCACGCGGGGCTGATTTTCGTTGATCTGATCGCTGACGGCTGTCTGCTGATCGCTGATTCTCACGCGGCTTCGGCTTGCTCGACGGGCAGCGTGGCGAACTCCAAGACGCGGCCCACGCCGAGCCGGATACAGTCGTTGCCAAAGGTGTTCATGAACTGGCTGATCGCATAGCCCCCCGTGCAATGGGTGGGCGCAACGTGTGTTACACCGAGATCGCGCAGATCGTTGATGATCGCAGCGATGGAGTCGGGTGGGGTGTTCAGCAAATGAAAGCCCCCCATCACCAGGCGCACGGGCAGGGCGCTCAGGGCAGTGGCTTCGCGCGTCAGGGGCACAATGCCGGGATGCGCGCATCCCGTGAGCAGCAGCGCGCCATTCGGCGTGTCGATCACCAGCGCATGTTCCGGTATAGGACTGGTGAGCAGTTCGCCGGTTGATACCACGCCGGGGGCGAGTTGCAGGCCGGGCGCGATCTCGATCACCTGGGCGATCTGCGATGTGCGCCGTTTGAACGCGGCGGGGAATGACGGCAGTACATAAATCGCTTCTGGACGCACGCCTGCGGCATAGAGCGCCTTTGCGCCACCAGTATGATCGCTGTGCAGGTGTGAGAAGATCACGGCGTCGATTTGCGTGGGATCGATGCCCAGTGCGGCCATGTTGCTGAGCAGAATCGCGCCGTCCGCCCCAGTGTCGAACAACAGCATACGCTCCTCCGTTTCGATCAAGGCTGAGAAGCCCCAATCGGACTGCAAGCCACGATCATAAACGAAGTTGTCATAGAGCGTCGTTATGCGGATCATAGAGTGTGCGTCCTTGAATTGCGCTTTAAAGCCGCCGGGGTCAGTGTGGTGCGGCTACCCGCATCAGCCATCACGCTGATGACATATACTATACACCTGTCTCGTGGTTTGGCGGATTAAAAACCTGCAAAAAACTTGATACCGTACTCACGTGTTATGCGGAAAAAACCCGGATTTGGGCAAGTTGTTATTACTCGTCATCGTCATTATCATCGTCGTCTGGAATATCCAGTTCAATGCCCGCTAATCTAAGCGCATCCTGGGTCTGCAAACGGATGCTGATCACGTCATCGGTCAGAGCCATTTCACCCAAGCGATCAATGACTTTCGAATGTGCCCAGTGCAGAGCCTCCGATTGAACAATCTCGGTAAAGATACTGGCGATTTCCCAGCGCAGATAGGGCTTTTCGTCCATACTATATTGAATGAGTACATTAAGGGCGTTTTTGCGTTGCCAAGGATCGGGGTCGTGCATAGCGAAATGTCGCATCTTAGCGTCAGCCCGAACATCGATTTCCAACAACCGCTTTTCTACGCGTTCGCTTTGCCTGATCATTCTACGCAACTTCTTATTTGCTTTTTCAATTTTTTGCTGCGCGTTTTCCACCGCTTCATCAATCTTTGCATGACGGCCAAGCGCGTTTTGAATCTGAGTATTCAACTCTCTACTATCATCTAATTGAGTTTTGAGATCATTTTCAAGTGACACGACTCGATCGGTTGCACGTTTTGCTTCGTCGAATGCTTGTTGTTCGGCTGCGAATACCTTGCGATAAAGGTAGATGAACACCGCGATTAGAAGTGGGATAACTAGCCCCAATACGCCCAAAACTGTTTCAAATAGGCTAAGAACACGCTCGGTTGTATCAAGTGTAACTTGTGCCGAAGCTTCTGGAGATAGTTGATAATGTACGCCTTCTTTGTTTGTCTGTTGATAGATAAAACCTAACAAGCCGAAAATTGTGACGGTCAAAAAGGAATATAAGAGGATCGTCTTAACTAATTTCATTGTAGCTCACTGTCCCCCCCCACGAAGCGCTCCTTCTACCGCGCGCAACAACTCGCGCAACATCACTGGCTTGGTCAGAATTCGCGCTCGGCGGCCAGTATATTCTTTTTCAACCTCACGAATCTCATCGTGGATTTCGGCGCTACGCGTCACAGTGATGAAAATGATCGGCGTTTTTCGATTCGCTGGGGTTGCGCGGATCTTCTTGAACAACCAAACTCCCGTTTTCTCTTCTTCACCACCATCAGGTTCAGATATTTGCTCTTTGCTGGGTGGCATCAAGATGTCGAGTGTGATGAGGTCATAAGTGTGCTCTTGCAGATGCGCGACGACCTCATCCGCACTAGACAATGTGGTGATTTCATATCCTTCGTCTTTCAACACTTCGATATAAGGATCAACCAGGTATAATTCTTCATCAACAATCAGAATCTTCTTGCCTACTGGTGGATTGTCAGGCATTGTTTTCACTCCCCTCATGGTTGTGCAATGGTAGTCTGATAGTAAATACAGTATGCCACCATTGTTTTCCCTCAACTTTAGCACCTGGCTCGGACGGTCGTGCAGTCAAAGAACCACCGTGCTGCTCAAGAATATCTTGAGCAACTGAAAGGCCAATCCCTATACCGGTTGCATCTGTCAAACGCGCGTTCTCGGCCCGGTAGTAGTATTCGAAAATTGCTTTTTCCTCTCCTTCGGGCAGTTGGATGCCGTCATTGATGACCTCAATGACTCCCCACTCCCCATCTACATGCCCGGTGATAATCACTTCTGCGCCCGGGTAGGAATACTTCACCGCATTGTCAATCAGGTTGCCGACAGCTTGTCTGAACAACATATTTTCAAGAATAATACGTACTCGCCCATTCAGTTGTTGTAGACTGTCCGTATCAACTTCAACCTTGCGAATGCCACGCGCAGCAGCAGCGCCCTGGAAATCACGAGCAATCTGGATGAGGTCACCGGTCAAATCATGTGCTACTACTAGTTCGGCGATCTCGTCTCGTTTGCCATAAACAACATGTGCAAAGTTGTGTGCCAAGCCAGATGCATACAGTGAAAGCTGGCGAATAGCCTCAATCGAATTTTCAAATTGACGTAGCTGTGATTCATTCCACCCAGTGTACAAATCGGGATTCTCCCGTTCCCAACGATCCAGGCGTCTCGATAACAACTCAGCATAATTGAAGACAGCCCCTACGGGAGCCACGAACTGGTGTGTAACCTTCTGCAACCATTTATGTTGACGGCGACTTGCACGTTTGCGGTCATCTACGATTCTGCGGTTGCCAAACGCGACAGCTAAACTCGCTCCTACCTGAACTAGCACATTAACTGTTAGAGGGCTACCGTCTAGTGTGGGAGATGGTCGGGGGAAAAACAGCAACACTAAACCTTTCTGTTGGC
>CBEVZO010000307.1:0-5375 GCA_965554365.1 uncultured Anaerolineae bacterium | reverse complement strand
AAGCGCGTCATCGAGATCGTCTTCTGCATTCACGTCGAACGCTGCGATCTGCTCAAACGCCGCGACAAGCTGTGCGCTGGCATCCCCGTCCGCGTTGACCAGTCCGACGGATAACGTGATGTCGCCCTCATCGCCATACACCAGGCCGAGGACCAACATGAAGATAATCGGCGACGCGACGATCCACACCAGCGCGGTGGGGTCGCGCATGAATTCGCGCAGGGTCGAGATGTATAATGCACGGAACGCACGCATGATTTTTCCTCCTCAAAAATAACATTTCACCGCAGAGGACGCGCTCCCTCTCCCGGCCAAGGCGCTTGCAAGCAAGCGTTCGAGAGGGGGAGAGAGCCACCCGCGCGCATCTGACTCCCCCTTTCTCCATCTCCGATGGGGAAAGGGGGTTGGGGGGATAGGGGCCTGACTGCTGATTGTTAACGGGTGAGGTCGCCTTTTACGCCTGTGGCTCCCACTTGAAGAAGCGCACCGCCAACACCATACAGACGATCAACCACGCCGTCAGCAGGCCGATATCGCGCGTCATGCTGAACGACGTCTCCGCCTCGATCATCGTGTGGCGCAGCGCGTCACCGAGATAGGTCAGCGGGATGATGTCTACCAGCGGGCGAATCCAGTCCGGCATGAACTCCACCGGGAAGAAGATGCCCGACAGGAACATGAAGATGAAGTTCGGCAGCGAGATCAAACCCTGCACAGCTTCTTCGGTCTTGGCAAACGCGGAGATGAAATAGCCCAGGGTGATGAATACCGTCGCGCCGAGCAGTACCACGCCGAGAATCTGGGGGATGTTCGCCAACTCGACCTGCACATTGAACATGAGCGCGCCCGCGATGATGATCAACACGGTTTGTACGAGCGCGGTGGTCAGGCGGAACGCGATCTGTGTCGAGAGCAGCGTCGATTTGCTGAGCGGCGTCGCCCCCATCCGGCGCAGCACGCCCTTCTCGCGCAGGCTGACCAGTGGGCCAGCGGTCCCGAACAGGCCCAACTGCATCAGGCTCATCGCCAGCACGCCCGGCAGCAGATAGTCGATGGCGCGCAGATCGTTGGCCTGCACCGACTGCGGCGCATAAGCGATCACAGGCTGCACGCCGGTCATTTCTTCGTTCATACGCGCGATCACTTTGTCGATCACGTTAAGCACGACCTGCGAGGTGGTCTGATTCGCCGGATCGTAATACACATCCAGCAGCGCCGCCGCTTGTGGCCCCCCGTCATCGACGAGTGTATCCTGTGCGCCGCTGGCGAAATACGCGTCCAATGCCGCGCCCGTGCCCGCTGGAATGACGATCACGGCGTCACGGTCGCCTTTTTCGAGCGCGTGGAGTTCGTCGTCGCGGCGGTCTTCGGTGATGTTGAATGCCTCGATCTGCTTGAAGCCCTCGATCAATTGCGTGCTGGCCTCGCCGTCCTCGTTGACAATGCCGATATCAAACGAGATGCTGTCGTCACCGGAAAAAATGACGCCGAAGATGGTGATGAACATCAGTGGAAACGCCAGCGTCCAGAACAGCGCGGTGATGTCGCGCGTGAATTCGCGTACGGTGGCGATGTAAAGCTGTACAAATGAGCGCATGTGATGTGATCCTCCCCCATACCAAGATGCTGTGTTAGATGCGCCGCCGGACTGTTGCTTGGCTTTGTGTCCGGGAGCGCGTGTCGTTTGTGTACGTCCGCTGTGTGTGCCTCAACCGCAGATCGCGCGGAGCAGGCGCTAACACAGGGCCGTTTACGGTCCTTCCGAAATGTAGCCGGGTTATTGTATGGCCCGGCGATCTTCATCCCTCGCTCAACGTCCCTAATCCCGAATCCGTCGCCCGGTGAGCTTGAGGAACACGTCCTCCAGTGTGGCACTGCGCACGCGCAAATCGTCAAAGTGCAGCTTATCGTCACGGGCAGCGGCGAGCAAACCCTCCATCGTGCGCGGCGTGTCAGCGGAGTAGAGCGTCACCAGCCCGCCGTCGCGCTTGGCCTCTTTCACACCCGCCAATCCGCCGAGCAGGTCCATCGGCGCGCTGTTCTTGTCCTCAAACTCAATCGCCGTCGTCTCGAAATGCGTCGCGATCAGGTCATGCGGCGAATCGAGCGCGATGATCGTGCCCTGATCCATCACCGCGACCCGGTCGCACAACGTCTGCGCTTCCTCCATGTAGTGCGTGGTGAGCATCACCGTCTTGCCGCGCCGCTGCAGATCCGCCACGATCTGCCAGATTTGCCGCCGCGACTGCGGATCAAGCCCGGTGGTCGGCTCATCGAGGAAGATCAGATCGGGATCGTTGACCAGCGCCAGCGCCAGCGAGAGTCGCTGCCGTTGCCCCCCGGAGAGGTCTTTGCTGCGCGTGTTGCGCTTTTCTTCCAGACTGACCAGCTTGATCAGATCGTCGGGCGGCAGCGCGCGTTTGTAGAATGCGCCGAACAACGCGAGCAGCTCCGCGACGGTGTGCAGCGGATACAACCCGGTGGCCTGCAACTGGATGCCGATTTTCTCTTTGATTCCGTTGGCGTTGCCAATGTGCGTGTGTTCCAGGACGGTGATCGTCCCGCCATCCGGCACGCGCAAGCCCTCGATACACTCGACGGTGGTAGTTTTCCCCGCCCCGTTTGGCCCCAACAGCCCGAAGACTTCGCCTTCTTGCACCTGAAAGCTGATCCCGTCTACGGCTGGAACCCCGTGATACACCTTGCGCAGTGCAGATACGTCAATCGCAGGCATTGTTTATGTTTCCCTTTCCCTGTGTTTCCCTGTGTGCTACTTCTGAACCAGTGCCCCTGTTATACACTCTCCCGTTGGGGGAGAGTCAAGAGGCAATGGGATGTCAGAACACTATACGTCTGCGCAGAGGATTCGTCGCGTTGAGAACTGCGCGCCAATGGCGATTCAGGTCAGGGTCCACGAACGAGTTGTCAGTAGATTGTCGTGTGCGAACCCAACCTCATCCCCCAGCCCCCCCCTCCCGTTAAGCCGGAAAGGGGGAGCAACCCGCGCGGCAAAGTCCCCTCTCTGCTTGCGGGGAGGGGGCGCGAACAAGTTCGCGTTGGGGGAGGGGTAAATGACAAACGATGTGCCTGACAGGTTGTTCGTGGACTCTTCAGGTCAGATCACATAGACAATCGATGTATTTGTGAATATAATACTTACATTGGAGGTGTGTCATATTTCAGGAGGGTACAATGAAACGGGCAAGGATTGTTTTTTTATTGTTGAGCGTAGTATTGATCGTAGCGCTGCCGCTCGGAACCGCACACGCTGCCGAGGTGTACGCCAGCTTCACCGGAGAATTGATCACGGAGGGCTGTTCTGCTGGCGATTTGCAAGTCGTTTTTGTAGAGCTAGGTTGGTCTGACGCTACCACGGGGTACGGTTTTTTTGAGTTATCGGTGACAGCAGGCCCCAATCACACGTTAGTGTACTACGAGACTGACAGCACCACCTCGGCCAGCCCCGCCAGCGACGAAAGTGGGGGCTTTGACTACACACTGCCATTCGATTTGGCGCCGGGCACATGGCTGACGGTGTACATGGCCCTGACGCTAGATGACGACACGGCGATGGCGACTGGCTACTATCAATGCGACGGCGACACGCTGCAACTCAGCTCGCCTTTCCCCGGCCCGGATATGGTCGCTATTCCGTCAACCGCCGTTGTGGGCACATTCACTGCCGCGTCGCCACTTTACTTCGCCCCCAACATGGGCAGCACCACCGATGCCAGTATGGATGCCGGGCAGTCCTTATGGGTCTACGGCCTGGACGTCAGCGGTCAGTTCTATCAGGTGCTACTCAGCGGTCAAACATATTGGGTCCCGGTTGGCATTATCGGACCCAACTATGATGATGTGTGGAACGGCACGCCGTTGCCCACTACAACAGTCGATTGACAACGCCCGTTTCTTGATGCCGCTGTTTCTGCTTGCTGCGGGGTGCGTTACTGTGACGCGCCCCGTGTTGATTCTCCTCTGCCACCCGCCATACCACAGCGCCGATTTCCAACTTGTGCTAGAATTCACGCACCCGAATAGAATTGAGGAGCATCTTATGCTAGACAACAAGCAATTCGCTTATGGGCTGCTGGCAGTTGGAGTGCTGGTAGTGCTACTCTCCGTCTTGATCGATCCCTTGCGTGGACACGACATCTACATGGCCGCTAGCCAGATCATCGGGCTGATCGCCGGGCTTGTGCTGGCGGCGGCAGGGGCCTATCTCGCGTTTATGCGCCAGCCACCCGCCTGAATCCTGTAACGACAACGCATAAAACCCATAAAAAACTGATTAAGTGACCGGCAGATTGTGAAGCCGGTCACGCCTTGGTCACGCATGTAGCGCAAAGTAAAGATATTGTTTATTTGCACGGGTCAATTAAGAGGAGCTATACGATGGTCAAGCACAAAGAGTTACACGCAGCACTGGTGTGCGGGATGCTGCTGACGGTGATGTTGGCGGCGTTGATTATGCTGCCGGGCGCAAGCGGCAATCCTGCCTTCGCACAAGGCGATCCCACGCCGGTGCGCGCCTTTGAAGTGCCGGAGATGATGCCGGTGGCGGTGATTGAGGTCGGCCCAGAAGCACAGCAGGTCGTGGTTGCGCCTAACGGGGACGTGATCGTGTGGGGCGCGGATTACGTCGTCACACAGTATGATTCCAAAGACGGCTTCATCCAGACGTGGGAACTTGCAGGTTGGCAGGTTGACCCACCGCCTCTCTTATCAGGTATGCAGCCGGGCACGTTAGTGGTGAGCCCATCGGGCGACATCTTCATCACGATTACCAACAATCACCAGGTGCTCAGGCTCGGCCCCGGTGGTGAAGTCGTGGGCACATGGGACCTCAGCGTCTACGCAGTGGATGGCGTGATCGAAACCAACGGCATTGTGGTCGGTCCCGGCGGCGAAGCATTCATTAACATCACCAACAATCACCAGGTCGTCCGGCTGGGTCCGGGTGGCGAAGTGTTGGACTGGTGGGTTCCGCCGTGCGTACTCGAAGCGGGTGACTTTGTGGTCAGCCCGACCGGCGAAGTATTCGTTACCCTCAACAACAACTATCAGGTTATCCGGCTCGGTCCGGGCGGCGAGGTCGAGGTCGCATGGGACCTCAGCGCCTACGCCATCGAGGGCGGCGTGATCGAGACCAACGGCATCGTGGTGGGTCCGGCGGGCGAAGTGTTCGTCAACATCAATAACACGCACCACGTCCTGCGTCTGGGACCGGGCGGCGAGGTCGAGGTCGCATGGGACCTCAGCGCCTACGCCATTGAGGACGGCGTGATCGAGACCAACGGCATCGTGGTTGGTGCCGAGGGTGAAGTCTTCATCACCATCACCAATAATCACCAGGTCATCCGGCTGGGTCCGGG
>CBEVZO010000306.1:0-5412 GCA_965554365.1 uncultured Anaerolineae bacterium | reverse complement strand
CCGGTTGGGTTGGGTGGTTGTCAGGATAAGTGGTGACCGTCAAACCTGCTTTCGATGGGTCTTTGGGGTACTCAGCGGGATAATAGGTGATCACCATACCAGACTGGAAGATTTCGGTGCGCACGCCTTCGCCGTTAATGGATGTGGCAACGATTTCGCCCTCACCCTGATACGATGAGGTGCCCGGACTGGTGCTGCCAGAGTCATCCACCCCATCATCGGCAGGGCAATCGGTGGGGCAATTCAGAAACGATTCGATACCACTGCATTTGCCATCTCCGCAACCGGGTATATCGCAGTCCGTGAAACACGTCAGGGGAGTTTCTTGCGGCGGTTCGCAAACCCCGTTGCCGCAGGATTTGGCAACGGTTACACTAACCGGCACTGTGTCGGTGAGCGACAGATCGCCAGGCAAATAGAGTGTAACGGTGATTTCGTAGGTTCCCTCAGCTGTAGCAGTTAGCGTTGCTTGATACCCCGTCTCTTCAATCGCCAAACCACCGTTAGCCGACCATTGCGCCGAGACTGGCAATGTGCTGCCATCCGGGAAGTTAACGGTAGCACTGACTGTTTGCTGCTCACCTAGACTCATTTGGGTATTCGGCACTGAGAGCGAGAGGCCAGATAATTGTTGATCCGGCGACAAGATCACGGAATCGGTGGATTTGTGCTTGAATCCGTTGGTATAGCACAATATGTAGTAAGCGCCGGACTCGTTGCCCGTGAATTGTCCCGTAGAAGTAATAGTGCCATTCCCTGCCTCCCAACCGCTGATCATAATTGGCGTGGGGAAGCCATTTTGATCGATGCCCTGGCAATTATATTGTTGCGATTGATTGGGGGCCAACACCTGACCATGTGGCTGGATGGCTGTATCCGTGTGTAGCGGCGTCGTGCCCATTATTTGATGATAAGGCTGCGCCGAGCCGTTCCAGGAGGTGTATATCTGTGTTGCGCCACCAGCGGTGTTTTGAATGGTTATTAATGTACCAACGAGTTGGGTATCGAACGACTGTGAATACGTGGCCGGGATGTAAGTTGATGGGCCTTCCGGCGGTTGGACAGATGCACCACCGTAGAGTGTGCCGATATTAAGCCGCTGATCGTTTGTATTGTCTCTGGTGACAACAATGCCAGAGTTAAGCCACAGCGCTGCCCCATTAAGCCGCAGCCCGGTTTCGGTTCCCTCTGGGGCGCGGATAAACGCGCTGTGCGGGGGCAGTCCCGCACACGACAGCGGCCCCGACCCGGTTTGCAGTACCAACGTATGGGTGGTAGGCGCAACCGTCAGCCGTGTTTCACCAAGCAGGTACACATCCAGCGTGCCGGTAGCTGCGGCAGGAGCCGCTATCACCGCTTCAGCCGCATAGCTCACCACATCCGAACGTGCCCATACGCCGCTTTCAAGCTGGTACCATATATACCCATCTGTGCCGGTGGCTTGCCCGACCACGTTTGCCATGCCGGTTAGCGTACCCTGCACTTCGTAATTGGTGCCCGGCCCGGCTCGCAGGTTGGGCGCGCCGCCTGTGCTGACGGTGCCGCCGGTCGGAGTGACGGTCACGCCAGCGGGGGCAGGGGGCATCACCGACGCCGACGGCTCTACTGCTTCGGCCGAGGCGGCGATGTCGTGCTCAGTCGGGAGCCGGAGCAGCGCCAGCCCTAATTCGCCGGTCGCGGGGTCGTAGGGTGCGCTGGTGATGTGGATGACGGCCTCAATCGCCGCGCGTTCGCCTGGCGTGGTAAAAATGTGCGGTTCCAGGGCATCTCCTACTGTGATCTGCACAGCGCCCGCGCCGTAACAGACCTCGTTGGGGGCTGTGTCGGCGCAAGAAGCCAGCAACTGCGCAACCGCTGCCTGAACCTGGGCCGAACATTCCTCCTGCGCATCTGCGGGTGTTTTAAACGTTCCGACCGGCGCGAGAAACAATAACAACAAGAGAATCGCCAACATTCGTTGCAACATATTTTCGCCTCCAAAGTAAATACAGGACTGTAGTTTCGCCAAAATAGGCCAAAAAGGTGAGCATGATGTACAGTGAGACTGACCAAGGTCTCAAACCCGACAAGATCGGAAGGGCATCATGCTCCCAATTATTATACAGCACACGCCAACCCTGCTGGCATTCATGCTGGCGCTCCAGTTGAGTTTGTCGCGACCCCAACGTGACCACGTGCTCAATGTCATCGCCGGGCTAATCGTGGGGCAAGGGCGCAAAACACTCTCGGATATGTGTCGACTGCGCGTCGATCAACCTGATCCTAAAGCGCTGGCGGACACCTTCCGCGAAAGCCCCTGGACTGCCAATCTGATCCGGTCGCCGTTGCGCCGTTGCTTGGTGCGCACTGCGCTGCGTTTGGCGCAAGCTGCCGGGGCGGAGCACCTGGTATTCCTCAGTCTGGACGATAGTTTGACGGTCAAGGGTAAGACCACACGACATCTGGAAGGCGTGGATTGGCACCATGACCATACTGAGAGCCGCCCCGGTCATGCGGCGTACAAGAACGGGCTGGTGTTTCTACTGCTGCGGTTGCATGTGGGACCTTTCAGTTTCACCGTTGATATGCGTCTCTACCTGCGCGAAAAGACCGTGCGGCGGCTCAACCGGGGTCGTCCGAAGGCCCAACGACTCAAGTTTCGCAGCAAAATCAGTCTGGCGCGGACCATGTTGACCGAGGTCGCGCCGCTCATTCCGGCTGACTATGCGGTCTATGTCTTGTTCGATAGCTGGTACGCGGCGGCCAAACTCATCAAATGGTGTCGCCGCCGGCACTGGCATGTGATTTGCGCATGGCGTTCCAACCGGGTTCTGCATCGTATCCAACTCGCCCAGCACCACCAGCGTTTACGGCACAAGCGGTATATACGCGTGACGCTTACCGCTGCGGACGCCACACGCACCTAACTGGTGCGTGAACTCACCGGGTCCCTCAATGCGGTCTCCGGTACCGTCCGCGTCTGCATTTCCAAACGGCACTCCAACGACCGGAACCCTCGGTATTTCATGTCCACCGACCTGTCGTTGAGCGCCCATCGGGCGCTGACTTGGTATCAGAAACGCTGGCCCTGTGAAGTGGCGAACCTCTACCTCAAAACCCGCCTTGGTCTCGGCGATTTCCGCGTGCGATCCTTTGAAGCCATCGAGAAATATCATGTCACCTGTTGGTTGACCCTGGCCTTTCTCGAATGGCGCGTGGCGACCCAGCCCGCTCAGTTCAAGACCCCCGCCGACGCGATCCGTCAGGAACGGCTCGACCATGCCCGCCAAACCTTACGCGCGGCCTGCGAGATGGCGATCCAGACGGGCGATATTGACCAAGTCATGGACCGCTTTGCGCCTGCGCTCACTTGAGTGCTGCCTGTTTGCCGACCACTATCACACGCCTCTTCAGTCCGACTTTCGGGTTTGGACTGCTTCGGCGTGGCTACTTGTTAAAGAGCGTCTCGTTCGTTCTTCCGCTTTTGCACCATTTTGGCGAAACTACAGTTACGGGCAAGCTTTGCAGTTGCTGCTTTAGCGACTTTGCAATCGCCTGGAAGCGTCTGCGCCTGTCTTGCACACTTGGTTAGGGAGGGGTATAGTTCGAGACGGATGGCTGTGTGGTGTTGCATACAAAGGATTGGGTCTATGTGGAACCGTTTGCCCTTGATCGCTGGCGCGCTAGGCTACACTTTTTTCGTCCGTCCGCAGTTGTTGAAGTGGGGCACACGCCTGGGTGAATCCCAACGTTTGTTGCCCGGTGATGATATTATTCCCCAGCCCAATTTTCAGATCACGGCGGCAGCGAACATTGACGCGCCACCGGAGGCGGTGTGGCTCTGGTTGGCTCAGATGGGCCGCGAGCGCACCGGATATTACGGGCTTGATCTGCTCACGAATGAGGCGATTCCCAGCGTGACGTTTGTGCGGCAGGATGTCGCGCCGCCGGAGGTTGATATGCCGATGGATGGCGGGTATCGCATCATCACATTGGAGCCGGAGCGTGCGTTGGTGTTTGGTGGATTTAGCTTGCAGCGGCAACCTTTGGGCGTGATCCAAGACTTCACAGCGCTGTATTTGCTTGAGCACCGTCAGGATGGCAGCACGCGCTTGCTGGTGCGCCAGCGCGGATTCAGCTATGGCGTGCTAGGAATGCTCTTCAATTTGATGTTGGAGCCGGTGTGTTTCCTGTTTGTGACGCAGCAGCTTGACCAGATCAAACGGTATGCGGAGCGCATGGCGCATCTCAAAGCGTGAGGAGTGCAACTCTCTGAGATGTGACACGTATTATTTGATCAGAGAGATGGAGATCACAAGGAGCCGTACTCGTGAATAATCAGAAGCGCCTGTATCGATCAAACCAGGATCGTATGTTTGCGGGAGTGTGTGGCGGGATTGCGGAATACCTCGACGTGGACCCGACGTTGGTGCGTTTGGTGTTCGTCGCGTTGACGTTGATGGGCGGGCCGGGTTTCATCATTTACATTGTGCTGATGTTGATTGTGCCCGAAGACCCAGGCCCAGAGTGGAAACGCAAACGCGATGAAGCCTATTTGGATGATGAGGACGTGTCGGTGGTGCAGTCCAGTATTCCTGTGCCGCCGGAGGAGATTACACCGCCGCCCGCAGACGATGAAACCGCCGATACCTGAACTGCGATGATTGCAGAGTCAAAAAACCGAGAGCGCGTGTGACGCCCCTCGGTTTTTTTATTGATGTCGCTGATCAGGTGCTTGCTGGCGTGTGTTCTGGATGATCGTCCGCCTGTTTCTTTTTCCCTGTGACTGACTGCCGCAGGACTGCCGCACGTTGTTGAATCTCTTGTAAATATGCACCGTGCAGAGGATATACCAACAGCAGCAGTATGCCGAGTACCAACCCCACTAGCGGCAACACCGCTGCAAACGCCCGAATGAGGTCGATCACGGCGTCGGGCTGCTCTGCTACGCTGAGATCGGAGTCGTAGCCGGTTAGTGCCAACCCTTCGTTCAAGATCAGCCCCGCTAATGCTGGTGGAAAACGGAACACAAAGCCCAAGATTCCCCGGTACATGCCCTCGCGACGCTGACCCGTGTGGACAAAATCTTCATCCACCACTTCGGCAAACAACATATCCGGCCCCAGAATCAGCCCCCCGATAGCGGTTCCCAGCAGCGCCAACACCAGGCTTGTGCCGTTTAAGCTGTTGGTAAACAGTAATGGTATGGCGCACAGGCCGCCCATGATCATTGACACCAGCACCGCCGAGCGTGTACCAAAACGGCGCACGGCAATTTGCCAGAGCAAGACTGAAACGCCTGAGGTGGCGAAAAATGCCAATAGCAGCCGTGAGAGTTGTTCATCTTCGATTTTCAGTACGTATTTGGCGTAAAAGGGCAATACTGCGCCAATCACGGCCATGACGAAGCGGATCACAAAGTTCAGGCACACC
>CBEVZO010000305.1:0-5416 GCA_965554365.1 uncultured Anaerolineae bacterium | reverse complement strand
GTGAACCGCTGCGTTTCAGCGTCTACGCCGTACACCAGCTCGACAGACGTATCGCCGCGATTCCGCGACACATGCCCTTGCTGTATCGCACCGCCGTACCGCGCGTCGCCTTTATACCAGGTGGCCTGGAGGATACCGGGATCCACACCGCTTTCGAGTTTCGCCCACGCTAATGCCGACGCGGTGAGATGTTTTGTTTTGGGGTCCTCCGCGATGAGATGGCTCGGCAACCACGCCAAACGGTGGTATTTTGACACGGTTGGGCCTTGCGCGTTGTCTGTGATGCAGCCTTCCGCATGATAGATATTTTCCAGGGTAATGGCGCTGCATATGGGGCCAAGCCGGATCGCCTGGGGTGGCGCTTTAAACACCAATGTGCCGTGATCGTACCACCGGGGCGCACGCATGCCACTGAAGTCCACCTGGCGGATTGATATCTGGTTTACACCCTCTACATATATGCCGTTACGGATGGCCCATTCCGCTGCGGAGCAGTTTTCATCGATCTTCCAGCTATCTTTTTGGGTAGGATATGTCGTGCCCTGACCAGTGATGTTCTCGATAATTAATCCCACCAGTGGACCCGATGGCTTGATAAACGCGAACCATCCGCTGTCAGGCTCAGGGGCGATGCAATCAGACGGGGGTGCGTCAGATGTCTGCTCAAGGCGTACGTTGCGGATGACCACTTGATTCGCATACCCTGGCGAGTCTTTGTCGTACCATAGCAAGCCGCCGCGCCCCTCGCACCACGCTTGATAGCCGTCAAATGTCAGTGCATGGATGTACCCACTCAGGATTGACACCGCATACGCGTCTGGGTTTGTCGTGATCGTGTAGCAGTCCTTAAAGTGGAAATGGTCCGCGTCGTAGGTGTTGCTAGGGTCTGCGTTGGGGTCATCTTCCAACTCTTTGACCGCTACGGCGTTCGGGTTGCGTTCGATCACGATGGGGAAGCCGGTAGTCAATGCTACACGGTTGATGGTGGTGGTGTCGCGGCCTTGAATCCGCAGTGCAATACTCTTCAGCCCCCTAAAACGGTTATGAACCTGTACATCCTCAACTACCATACCCGAGACATCGACAAGATGGATTGCGGTTTTGTCTAGCTCAGTGACCTCGACCGGATCATCAGCGTCGCACGACCCCAAAATGGTCAGACCCTTCAGTTCACAGCCGTAGAGTATATTGTGTGGATGGCATGCGCTGCTGCGCCGGAACAGGAACAGGGTGCGCGATTCGGGGGCGGGCTGCGGCTCCCACGCCTTGACCGGGATCGGTGTGCCGTCTTCAGCCGTGGGGGGCGGGGTTGGGGTGTGGTCGGTTGGTTTGAATACGATCTTGGTGACAAAGGGACCCGCGCCGATCACCTTAATCCAGTGGCGGGCGATTCTCAGCGGTTGGGTGATCTCGTAGGTGCCGGGTGGGAAGTAGACCACTGCGCCGCGTTGTTCACACGGGGTGGCAGCGTATGGATACGTGACCTTCAATGTCGCAACGTAAATCGCTTGTTTGACGGCCTTTGTCCAGTCCGCGCCGACGGCGAGATCCGCGAAGTCCTGTACATTGATGTGATATCCTGGATAATCCAATGCTTCTTTGAGCTTTGCGATGTGGATTTCCCAAACTTTACTCAGATCGGCCAGTTGGTCCGCTAGTAGGAGCTTCAGGTTCAAGGCTCTATAGTACCGGTGGATTACCATCACAACCTCCATGCTTGATACGCTTCAGGAATCAGCGCCCCGCGCGTGTGGCGAGAATGATGGTTGTGATGCGGGATCGGATGCAGCGGAACGCTACAGGCGTAGCACCGATGTAAATATCTAGAGTTAAACCTGTACTAACGCCTACGCTTAAGCATACACGGGTTAATGTCTACGCACAAGCGCCCCACGCCTTTATGCTGTTCCTGCGACCTCTGCGATCAACTCCGCCGCGCGCGGAGGGCCGCCCAACGCCGCGAAATCTCCCGCAAGCTCCGCCACACGTTCTGACACCCATGCCGTTGTCGTGATCGCCTGAACCGCGTCGGGTAGGTGTCCTGCGCGGATATCTTTTTGGGTGATGTGCAGGCCCACTTTGGCTTGTGCGGCGCGGCGGGCCTGACCGCGTTGATCGGCGGCGTGGGGCGCGATCACTTGCGGGATACCATGCACGACGGCGGCGTGGGTTGTGCCCATGCCCCCATGATGCACGATCACCTTCAGGCGTGGGAAGACATGCTCATACGGAACCCAGTTCAGGAGCCGTGTGCCGCCCGGCAGACTCGCTTTGAGTTCGGCTTTCTGCTCCGGGCGCATGGGGTTTGTGCCGATCACGACCAGCGGGATCATGCCCGCCGTTGCGACTGCCAATGCGCCCAACGCGAAGAAGTTCAGATCGCTGGTGAACGTGCTGCCGAGTGTGACGAGGCCGAGCGGTTGATCGGCGGGAATGGCGGTGAGCCACGCGGGGGGATCGCCCTGTGGCGGGGCCGGGAAGCCGCCGACGAACTGTGTCTGAGGGAGGACGGTGTCGGCCTGATGCCAGTGCGCGCTGAAATAGCTGATGTGCAGCGGGGATTGGATGCTCGGTGCGGGGCCGGTGCTGAAGTGTGCGCCGGAGATGCCGAACTGTGCGCTTAAGTGCTCGATGCGTTCCACTGCTTCGCTGCCCAACTGTTTCTGGACGTAAATCATCTGATCCTCGTCCATTGGCGGGCCGGATGCCCAGCCGCCGACGACTAATGGCACGTCGAGCAGTTCCGCCGCCAGCGCCGCCGACGAGAGAAACGGATCGGTCACGATCACGCCGGGTGTGCCGCGTTCCGCCGCGAGATCGCGCAGCGCCTCCACGCCTGCCGCAACACGGTCCTCACTGAGCCACGTATCCAGCGCGCGACGATAGCGTAGGGTGGTCATATCCTCGTTGAGGAACGTGCCGGGAGTGGGTAGCGGGGGTGGGGGCCAGAGCCAACCCGTCTGGGGGATCGCGGCGAAAGCAACGCCCGCGTTTGTCACCAGCGGCGCGATGCGTGCCTCGGACACCCACAGCACGTCATGCCCCTGATCGCGGAGCGCCTGCGCCGTGCGTAAGAGGCCGCCCCAGTCGAGATGTCCGGGTAGGGGCGCGGAAGTAAACCAGAAGCGTGCCATGAAGGGCGTCCTTTCGATCCGTGAATATTATTGAGGAGTGCTGTGATCCGGTACATCCTCAAGCGCCGCCGCCTGTGACTGTTGCCACGTGCGTTTGAGTAACCAGAACATGATGATGTCGATCACGATGTGGGCGGCGATGGCGGCCCACAGTCCCTCGCGCCACACGGTCAGTAGGCCGAGCAGCCCGCCCGCGACCGTTGCATAGACGAAATAGGCGGGGGTGGCGGCGTGCAGGAATCCGAACACGATGGCGGTCACGGCGACGCCCCAGGCGGATTGCATCGCGCCCCGGAAGAACACTTCTTCCGGCACGCCCGCGAGGAATCCGAAGAGCAGCATGTGGTGCGGTTGCAACGCCTGTAAATCCAGCGTGGTGAGGAAAATGCGCTCGATGTCTTTGAGCGCGGGGATGTAGTGTTCCAGCCGGTGAACAATCAGCGCAAACACCGCACCAAGCGCCGCACCGATCAGCAAGTCGAGCACCCAACAGTCCGCCGGGAACCAGTTGCTCAGGATGTCGCGGTTGCGGATCACGCCAGCCCACAGCCACGCGCCCACGATCAGGGCCGCCGCGAGCAGCGTGCCATAGCCGGCCAGTTCACGCGGGTGAATGCGCGGGCGCGGTCGGGGTGGGGCGGGCGGTGGATTATCTGGTGCATCGTCGTCGGGCAGCGGTGCAGCATAATCCGGGGGCGGAGATGTGGGCGGTGGCTCGAACAGCGTCAGCCAGCAGGTCAGCAGTGTGAGATTACTCATGAGTCTCTCAAGGATTGCATACGCAAATCTTACGACGATCAAGTATATTAAAGGCGTGAGAGTATAGCGGGTGTTGGCGCGTGCTGCACATGCATCAAAGTTGATGCATCCTTTGTGCCGCTGCGTGCATCTAATGAAATGACACTATTTCCTTCCTGATGCAGCGTAGCTAAGTTAATCATCGTTGCCATTGTATGGCTGAGTTGAAAAGTGGTTCTCATGGGCTACTTTACAACTTTTTAACTAATTCTCATCATAATAAACTTGAAAAACATCATAAAAACGGGTACTATAGAAGCTAGTTCTGCGATTTCACAAGTGATCAAGCGAGTTTCCCGCGTTTTTGGACCGGCTAGCATGGTAAGGAGTGGTGGGACAGCATGAGTACTTCGATGGATACACCAATGACCGCACGGTCAAACACTAGATTTACCCCCTTGCTGGATGCAGGCTCCGGTTATGTTGATGATGGCGCGGCGCGGCGTGTCCCGAACCAGGAAAATGGGCACATGCCGCAGACGGACGCCGATCTGCTGCAATTTTATTTCCGCGATATTCGTCCCATCTCCGAGCCGATCAACGTCGAGCGGGAACGGGCGCTGGCGCGGATGGTACAGGCGGGCAATGAAGCATTTGAGCGGCTGGACAGCCGCGAGTGCTTTGACGTATCAAGCGATCTGTGTGATGTGGTGGACCTCGGCGAGGCCGCACGTCAGGAATTGATCATGGCGAACACACGCCTCGTGATCTCCATCGCCAAGAAGTACCAGGGGCGCGGGCTGCCGCTGCCGGACTTGATCCAGGAGGGCAACCTGGGTCTGATGAAAGCGGTGGATCGCTTTGACCCGGAACGCGGCGTGCGCCTCAGCACGTATGCGACGTGGTGGATTCGCCAGTCGATTGCACGCGCCGCTGGTGACCGGGGCCGCACGATCCGGCTGCCGATCAATCAGGGGCAGCGCTGGGGTCGTTTGCGCCGGGTCGCGGAACGGATGGCGCAGGAATTGGGCCGCGAACCCACCTACGAAGAACTGGCAAAGGCCAGCGATTTGACACCGGAACAGGTCGAGACCACGATGCTCGCCGCGCGCGAACCCGTGCAGCTTGACGAACTCATCGGAGAAGAAGAGAATCGCCCGCGCGCTGATCTGGTCGCCGACAGCGAAACGGACCTGCCGGAAGAAGCGACCGCGCGCCAATTATTGCTCGAATCGATCAGCTTTTTACTCGGTGCGCTGCCAGATCGTGAGGCGCGGATTATCCGCTTGCGCTTTGGGCTGGAAGACGGCGACACGCACAGCATGTCGCAGATCGGGCAGCTCATGGGCTACAGTCGCGAGCGCATCCGCCAGTTGCAGCACGCGGCGCTTAATAAGCTGCGGCAGTTGCAGGAAGAATACGGTTTGAGCGAATATCTGGAATAATCAGAAAAGATTGCTTCGCACTGTGATCCCCCTCATAGTGTCTTTGCCTGACCGGGTGGGTTGACGCACCGCCCGGTCAGGCGCTTTTTTGGGGGAACG
>CBEVZO010000304.1:0-5436 GCA_965554365.1 uncultured Anaerolineae bacterium | reverse complement strand
CGTTGGTGCTGCCACGTCTCACCGATGTGTTTGGTGATACGTTCGCCTTCCGCCGCCATCTGTGGTACAGCTCCGCGCGCCTGATCGAGGAGCGTCCGCTGACCGGCGTGGGCCTGGACCAGTTTTTGTATTCGTATCGCAGCCGCTACTTGCTGCCGGAAGCGTGGGAAGAACCCGATCTCTCGATTCCGCACACGGTGATACTCAATTTCTGGGTGAACCTGGGGATTCTGGGCGTCGTTGCATTAATTGCGTTTCAGGTGTGGTTCTGGCGCACGTTGTGGCGTGCGCGCACCCGGCTCGGCGATGGCGATCCGTTGCTACTGGCGCTGTTGTTGGGGCTGGCGGGCAATATGGCGGATTTGTTGGCACACGGGCTGGTGGATGTGGGTTACTTTGCGATCAATCTGGCCTTCACCTTTTTCTTGTCATTGGCGTTGCTGCATCATCTTGATACACGGATCAGCGCGAGGAAACAACAACCTATGGTGTAACTGAGTAGCAAGGAGTGAGTGTGTATTATGCAGACGGTACTCAACGGCATCACGATTGAACTTGTACAGGGCGATATCACCGCATGTGACACCGACGCGATTGTCAACGCGGCCAATGCACAGTTAATACTTGGCGCGGGTGTCGCAGGCGCAATTCGGCGCAAGGGCGGCCCCACGATTCAAGCGGAATGCGACGTGATAGGTGGTTGTGAGGTGGGGGGCGCTGTGATCACATCCGGCGGCGATCTCAAGGCACGGCATGTGATTCACGCAGTAGGTCCGCGTATGGGCGAAGGCAGTGAGGCAGGAAAACTCGCGCACGCGGTGCGAAATAGCCTGCGTGTCGCGGAGGAGAATGGCCTTAGCAGCATCGCGCTGCCTGCCATCTCGACAGGGATATTTGGCTATCCGCTGGAAGGCTGCGCCGAGGTCATGCTGCGGGTGATTTTCGACTATACCTACGAGGAATTAGAACATCTCAAGCGAATTGTGGCGTGTCTGTATGACGAGCGCGCATTTGGCATCTTCGCGGCAGAATTCTGTACCAAACGCGATGAACTCGCTGACGAATGAATCCTGCGACCTCCCGACGAACGGTTGATTTAGGATGGGCATGTGAACGTTTTGTGGTACACTTCGCCCGTTTGATCCATTGACTAGGGGCAAGGCAAAGGTGAGACTGATATGCGCGTTTTGATCACAGGTGCAGCAGGGTTTTTAGGATCGCATTTGAGTGACCGATTTGTGGCTGAGGGCCACCAGGTGATCGGGATGGATAACCTGATCACCGGCAGCACGGATAATATTGCGCACCTCGCCGGGAACAAGAACTTTCAATTTGTTAAACATGATGTCACCAACTACATCTACATCGAAGGGACGGTTGACGCTGTGCTGCATTTCGCGTCACCTGCCAGCCCGATTGATTACCTGATGTATCCGATTCAGACGCTCAAAGTCGGGGCGTTGGGCACACATAACGCGCTGGGTGTGGCGAAGAACAAGGGCGCGAAATTCCTGCTGGCGTCCACGTCGGAGGTGTACGGCGATCCGTTGGTACACCCGCAGACCGAAGATTATGCCGGTAACGTGGATACGATTGGACCGCGCGGCGTGTATGATGAGGCTAAACGCTACGCCGAGGCGCTGGTGATGGCTTACCACCGCACACATGCTATCGACACGCGCATCGTGCGTATTTTCAATACCTACGGTCCTCGGATGCGCCTGGATGATGGGCGTGTGGTCCCGAATTTCATCGGGCAGGCATTGCGCGGTGAACCGCTGACGGTCTACGGTGACGGCGCGCAAACGCGTAGTTTCTGCTATGTCAGCGATTTGATCGAGGGCATTTTCCGGTTGCTGATGTCGGATTTCAACGATCCAGTCAATGTTGGCAACCCGGCAGAGATGAACATTCTCGATTTCGCTAGCGTGGTGAATGAACTGACGGACAATCCGGCAGGGACGATTTTTGAAGAGGCGAAGCGGATTGAGGGCGATCCGCAGACCCGGCAGCCGAACATCACGCGGGCGAAACAAGTGCTGGGTTGGGAGCCGCATGTTGAGCTGCGCGCCGGGCTTGAACACACCATCGCCTATTTCCAGGATCGCGTGTAATGTTGGCGGACGCGACGCGACTGCACCCCCGACACGCGATGATCGCCTGGGCTGGGTTGGCGCTGGGCGTGGGGTTGTGTGTGGCGTTGCTTCCGTTGCCGTTGGTTGTGATTGGCCTGGGCGCGGCGGGACTGTCGTTGATTTTGTTGGCTGAACCTGCACTTGGATTGGTGGTGATGCTGTCCGTCGCGCCATTGAAAACCCTGATTGCCACCGAAGCGCCTGTCGCACTGCCGGTGGATGTGGGACAATTGGCATTTGCGCTCACGGTCGGCGCATGGCTGGTGCAGCGTATCAGCACGCAGCGAGATGCGCCACTGCCGCGCTCACAGGTATTGCTGTCGCTGGTGGCGATCCCTGCGGCATTTAGCGTATCGTTGATCCATGCTGTGTCGGCGACGGCGTGGCTGTCCGAGATGATGAAGTGGGTCGAGATCATCATCCTGGTGTTTGTGGTGCGCGATCTTGGCGTGCTGCGTTGGCGTTGGATCGCGTTCGGGGTAGTGCTAGCCGGTGTGCTGCAAGCGCTGATCGGCTTGTACGAGTACCAGGGCGGTTCTGGTGCGGCGCATTTGTGGATCGGCGGATTTCAGCACTTCCGTGCTTTCGGGACGTTCGGACAACCGAATCCCTTCAGTGCGTTTATGGGCTTGACGCTACCGGTGTCTCTAGGCCTGACCTGGGGCTACACGTTGGAAATCCGCCGCGCATGGCGTCACAATGAGGGGTGGCAGGGGACGGCGCTGGCCGTGTTGTTTTATGCGCTGGCAAGCGTGATTTTGCTCGCTGGACTGATCGCATCATGGGGGCGCGGCGCATGGCTGGGTTTTGGCGCGGCGGGCGTGGTAATGGTATGCTTTGCTCCACCTCGGTGGTGGCAGGCGTTTGGTGTCGCTGGCGCAGCCGGGGTGTTGTTGATCGTGCTGTGGATCGTGGGCCTCATCCCCGCTAGTATGGAAGCGCGCATCACCAGTGGCTTGACCGAGTTCACCGGGTTCCGTGATGTGCGTGGCGTACATCTCACCGATGAGAATTATGCGATTGTCGAACGGTTGGCGCACTGGCAGGCCGCGCTGAATATGGCGCGCGCACATCCATTGACCGGCGTGGGGCTGGGACATTACGAAGTGGTATATGCAGAATACAATGTACCCAGTTGGCCGGATGCGCTAGGGCACGCCCATAACGATTATCTCAACTTGTTGGCGGAAACCGGCATGGTGGGCCTGGGTGTGTACCTGGCGGGCTGGGCTATGATTGTCTTATGGACGATCCGCGCGCGGCTGCAACATAGTCTCGTGTTACACGGGTTGGCGCTGGGGTTGTTAGGAGCCTGGACGCATCTTGCCGTACACAGCATGGTTGATAAGCTGTACGTCAACAACCTGTTTTTGCATCTTGGTGTACTGTTGGGCTTACTGGCCGTAGCAGATCACCACCATCGATCATCAATTGAGCATGGACTGACATGAGTACAGTGACAACGAAATCTTCATCACCTGAATCACGCGGTATTATCTGGTTGCTCACCTATCCGTTTGTATGGTGGGATCGGTTGATTCCTCGACTTGCAGGCCGGATCAGCGAGACCAAGGCCAAAGAAGTTGAACGGTTCTTGAGATTTGCGACGGTGGGCATTGTCGGAGCAATAATTGACTTTGGTGTGCTAAACTTGTTGCAGGGTACCATTCTGGCTCCGGTTGATCCGTATGTCTCGGCTAAAGTGGCATTGGCAACCGGCGCGGCATTTGTCGCTGCTGTGAGCAGCAACTTTGTGTGGAACCGGTATTGGACCTATCCCGACTCACGCACGCGTTCAATTCGGCGGCAGTGGGTACAGTTCTTTCTCGTGAGCCTGGTCGGCTTGACGTTCCGGCTGGTGTGGGTGCGGGGGTTGTTTACGCCGTTTGGCAACCTGGGCGAGGATGTGCTGCGTGAACTGGGCGCGATTGATGGCGCATTGTCTGCCGAGTCGGTTAAACGAGTGGGGACCAACATCGCACAGTTTTGGGCGGTGTGGATCGTGATGGTGTGGAACTTTTTCGCGAACCGGTATTGGACGTACAACGATGTGGAGTAGTGGAGTAAATGGTGATGGCGGAACGAATTCTGATCATTGACGATGATGCGTTAATGTGTGATTTGCTGCGCATGGCGCTTCAGCGTGAGGAGTATGAAACACACGAGGCCTATTCAGGTCAGACGGCGTTGGAGTATCTCGCGACGAACACCGTAGACTTGATTTTGCTGGATGTGATGATGGCCGACCTTAACGGTTTTGAGGTGGTGCGGCGGTTGCAGGCCGACGACCGGCTCAAGGCTATTCCGGTGGTCTTTCTCACGGCGCGCGTGGATGCGATCAGTCAGAAAACCGGGCTTGACGCCGGAGCGGTGGAGTATTTGACGAAGCCGATTACGCCGGAGGCACTGGTAGAGCGGGTGCGTGCTATATTGTCTTCGCAGTCGTGATCCCGATTGCTGCAACTGAACACATCATGACTGGCCCTATCGGGATCGACTACACTGCCGCGCATGAGCAGGGTGCGGGCATCGGGCGTTATGTGCGCGAACTGGTCTATGCCCTGGCTGCTCTAGATGCGCGAACGCCCTACCGATTGTTTGTGGCAGGCGCGACGCAGGCTGCATTGCCCGCGCTGCCCGGCCCTAACTTTGCGTGGCATCCGACGCGCATCACGCCGCGTTGGTTTGCGCGTTTGTGGCATCGTCTACAACTGCCACTGCCCGTCGAAATATTCACCGGACGCGTGCCGTTATTTCATGCGACCGATTTTACGCTTCCGCCCACACTTTCAGGCACGCGCACACTGCTCACCGTGCATGACCTCTCGTTTGTGCGCGCTCCAGAAACCTCGACACCGGTCCTCAAAGCCTATCTCGATCAGGTTGTGCCGCGCTCCGTGCGCCGTGCGACGCATGTTCTCGCTGACTCACAGGCGACAAAAGACGATCTGGTGGCGCTCTACGGCACTGCGCCGGAGAAAGTCACCGTGCTGCTCGGTGGCGTGAATTCTGAATTTACCCCGGTGACGGACTCTGCGCGACGTATAGCGGCCCGCCGCCAGTATGATTTGCCGGATAATCCCTACATTTTCTCTGTCGGCACAGTGCAACCGCGCAAGAACTATGCCCGGTTGATCGAGGCGCTGGCGCAGTTGGGACCGGCGTTTGCGGATTATCATCTCGTGATTGCTGGGGGACGTGGGTGGCTGGACGGGCCGATCTACCGCGCAGTGGACGAGTTTGGGTTGGCAGAGCGTGTACATTTCACTGGATTTGTGCGTGATGAGGACTTGCCTGCGCT
>CBEVZO010000303.1:0-5447 GCA_965554365.1 uncultured Anaerolineae bacterium | reverse complement strand
GCTGCTCGGTGAGCCAGGCGCGGGGAAATCGGTCACGCTAATGGCGCACGCGCGTGATGCCGCCGCCGCCCGCCTGGACGATCCCGCCGCGCCGCTGCCCATGTTCGCCATCATCCCGACCTGGGACGCGGAGCAACAGACGCCGCTCGCGATGTGGTTGGCGGAGAGACACGACGATCTACGCGCGGAGGCAGTGGGGCGCGTGATCGAAACGGGCGGGGCGCTGCTGCTGCTCGATGGGCTGGACGAACTCGGCGGCGGAGACCCCCTCCCGGCCTCCCCCGCAAGCAGGGGAGGAGATTTCGGCGGAGGAGAACGCTACGATCCACGTGGGCGGTTCCTGGCGATGCTAGACCCCCTCCCAACCTCCCCCGTTGACGGCTGGGGAGTCAGGGCGCGCACGTCAACTCCCTCCCTGCCAGCGGGGAGGGGTGGTGTGGGGTTTGGTAATCAGGTCGTGGTGTCGTGCCGCGTCGAGGATTACGCGCAGATCAAAGCACAGGCGACACTCGCGGGCGCAGTAACCCTGCAACCGCTGTCCGACGCGCAAATCCGCGCATATCTGGCGGGCGATCCCGACCTGTTGGCGGCGGTCGAAGCGGACCCCGACCTCAAGCAGATGGTGCAGACGCCGTTGATCATGAGCCTGTTCGCGTTCGCCTACCGCGATCAGGGAGATGAGGCCGCGCAATTGCGCGACTTGAGCGCGAGCCCGCACGCGCTTCGCAAGCTGATCTTTGGGCGCTATGTGAAGGCGCGTTATGAGTGGGAAGCACGCCGCAGTCCTGAGCCGCTGGCCTTCACGCTGGATGAGATTCATGCGGTGTTGGGCTACGTGTCGGCGGAGAACATGCTGGAGCGCCGTCGGGGACGCGAAAACGTGCTACCCTATGAGGATTTCGTGAAAGGGTTGGCGCATCTGCGCTGGCCCAACTCAAGGTTGCTGGCGAGCCTATTGCGCACTGTGCGTCCGCAGCACACACAGGTGCAGGAGTTCATCGCGTTGGCGAGACAACTGAACCTGCTCCGCGCGGATGGCAAGAGTACGTTCAGGTTCACGCACTTGTTGCTGCGTTTGCATTTTGCCAGTGTGGATCGGTTGCTCGCTGCGCTCAGCGATGATGAGATTGTCCGCTACAATGTTGTCGAAGCGTTGGGGAAACTCGGCGATGTGCGGGCCGTCGAACCGTTGATTGTAGCTCTCCGTGATGAGAATATGGATGTTCGCCGTAATGCCGCTGAAGCGCTGGGGCTAATTGGCGACGCGCGGGCCGTCGAACCGTTGATCACCGCCCTCGAAGGTGAAGATAAGTGGGTTTGCAGCCGTGTCGCCCAAGCGTTGGGGCAGTTGGGTGATGTGCGGGCCGTGAAGCCACTGATCGCCGCCCTCCATGATTGGGATAAGTATGTCCGCCGCAGGGCTATCAAGGCGTTGGGTCAAATCGGAGAGCCAGCCGTTGAGCCGCTGATCGCCGCACTCCATACTGGGCGTACAGAGTGGGGCCGTAGCAGTGCCGCCGAAGCGTTGGGGCAGATTGATGACACGCGGGCCGTCCAACCGTTGATTGAAGCGCTTCAACAAGGTTTTAGCAGTGCCGCCGAAGCATTAGGACAACTCGGCGACGCACGTGCCGTTGAGCCGTTGATCGCTGCGCTCAACGATGAGAGTCAGTTTGTCCGCGGAAGAACTGCCGGAGCGTTGGGATTGTTGGGCGACGCACGGGCTGTCGGGCCGTTGATCGCAGCATTGCAGGACGGTTTCGATTTTCTAGATGATGACGATTATTGGCTTGTTTGCGACGAAGCAGCCTGGGCCCTTGAACAAATCGGCACACCAGAGGCGCTCGACGCGGTGCGGAAATGGCGCGCGGAACAAGATTGTTAACGGTAACAGTGATACACGCACACCGCCGGAGTCCACTCTAGACTCCGGCGGTGAGGGTTAGTTCAGGATGCGGACCGCTTATTAGGCGATCTGTGTATTCGGGGGCGGGCCGCCCAACTGGTTGAGCGCCCACTGCGCGGTCTGGCCGACGGCTTGATCCTCGATCAGCGCGGCAATCGGATCGATTGCGCGGCGGTCGCCGATGCGGGCCAGCGCGTTGAGGATGCGCCGCTGCACCTGGCTGCTGCGTGCGTTCACGTCCAGCGCCTTGATCAGCGCGCTCACGGCACGCGGATCACCGAAGTGGCCCAGCGTATCCACGATTTTCACGAGCGTGAGATCGTCGCCCTTGTTTTTCAGGGCGCTCAACGCCGTGATCAGTGGCTCGACGGCGCGCGCGTCGCCCACATCACCGAGAACGGCGGCGGCACGGCGACGCACACACGGGTCATCGTGCAGCAGCGCCGCGCCTAGCGGTTCAATCGCCATGATGCCTAGATTGTGCAGCGCCACTTGTGCGCGGCGGCGCATCTGATCGTTCGCATTGCCCAACTCAGCAATCAGTTCGGGGATTGTTAATTCAATTACTACCATTCCACTACACCTCCTGCCCGGCGTTCCAACGTCTGAATCGCGGCGGGCAAAGTTGCCATACTACCAATACACACATCCTCACGCACTGTTGTTTCGTGCGGGGGCGATTCCTCGGTGGGGTTGAGCCACACAGCCCACAACCCGGCGTATTTCGCGCCCACCACGTCGGTGTGGAATGAATCTCCTACCATCACCGCATGGTGTGGCACGCACGCACACTCAGCCAGAATCGCATCGAAAAACGCCGGGTCCGGTTTGCTGACGCCCAACTCGCGCGCGGTGAGGATTACGTCAAAAAAGCTGTCCAGCCCCACACGCGCCAACGCATCACGCACCAGCGCTGCCCCGGAATCCGAGGCATTCGACGCCAGCACCAGCCGGTATTGGCCGACCAGCGTGGCGAGCGCATCTGCTGCGTCCGGCACAGTTGTGACCTGCGGCCATTGCGCCATCGGCCCGGTATACTGGGGCAAGTCCTGCATTACGGTGTCGCCCCAGTCTAGAATGATTACTCTGATCATCTCGTTACACTTTTCGTTAGTCATCAGTCATCAGTCATCAGTCATCAGTCATCAGTTGACAGTTTTCAGTACAGGCAAGTACAAATCGTTGGTCTGTTGGACGTGCCCAGAAGCACCGCCCGACCTGTTCTTACTGAGCACTAAAAATTATGCACTGTCTTTTCAAACTCATACAGTAAGTAACCGGTGCTTCCAAGTTGGCGAAGCAGCCGGTCATTGGTGTTATACGCAAAAACTGCTGCTACGTTGTTATCCGGTACTGATGCCCTCCGGCCCGTCGAAGATCAGCGCGTCGGACGCGCGTTCCTCGATCAGGGCGGATTGCCGCGCCGCCGTCATCGGCTTAAATTCCCCCACAGCCTTGATGATGTCCGGCAGCAGTTGCACATCGCCCGTGGTGGCGATACACGTCACGCCCGGTTGTGACAGCGCAAAATGCACGCTGGCTTCAATCGCGTCATAGTCGGCGTACGGTTCGTACCAACACGCGTGCGTCCGTGCGCCCTGGTACGGCCCCTTCGCCGTGTGCTTGATCACCTGGACGCCCACTTCGCGCGCCTGACAGCAAGCGAGCAGTTGCTCCATCGCGGCGCGGTAGCCGGCGTCTGCGTAGAGGCGCGGGTTGATCGGGACCATCACCGTGTTGAGATCAAGGCGCGTCACGGCTTCCTGCGCCACTGCGGGCGCGACCATCCCATGACAGGTTATACCCAGGTAGCGCACCAAACCCTCATCACGCGCGCGGCGGAACGTTTCGGCTGCGCCACCGTCAGCGGTGATCGCGTCCAACTCTTCCAACGTGGTCACGGCGTGGAACTGGTACAGGTCGATCACGTCTGTGCGCAGCACCTTGAGCGAGTTTTGCAGATCGGACCAGGCGGCATCGCGTGCGCGTTCGAGCGTCTTACAGCCCAGGAAGAACTGATCGCGCCGCGACTCTAGCCAGGGGCCAAGCACAGCCTGCGCGTTGCCGTACTGCGGGGCCACGTCGAGGTGGTTTATGCCGTTTTGCAGCGCCAGATCGAGCGCGGCATCCGCGCCCGCCTGATCGAGCTGCCCCAATGCTGCCGTCCCGACAATTGCCAGTGTACTGGCGTGCCCGGTGCGGCCTAATGGTCGTGTTTGCATCGTAAAACATACTCCTAAAATCTACGCTAATCTAAAGCTAGTGTTTTTAAATGTCTATTCCGACAGTCCCGCTAACAACTGATGCCCTCTGAGCGTTAGGACCTTTAAGGATACCATTGATCGTGCGGCGGGGGAAGCCCCGGGGATGCCCCACACAAAGAAAACGCTCCTGACCGGGGGCGGCGAGGAGCGTTGAGTGTCGTCAACTATGTGACGTGGGCGTTACGCTTCGCCAGCCTCCGGGTTCGCATCGAGTGACGCGTCTTCGGGAATGAGATCGAGATTGTGCCCGACTGTTTCCAGTGCCTTGAGCGCGAAATCCAGTTGTTCGCGGGTGTGTGTCGCCATGTAGCTCGTGCGCAGCAACGCGTGATTTGGTGGAACTCCAGGCGAGATGACCGGGTTGGTATACACGCCCTCCTCGATCAACGCGTGCCATGCCAGCACGGTGCGGAAATCCTCACGGATGTAGATCGGGATGACCGGCGTATTGCTTGTGCCGATGTCGTAACCCAACCGGTTGAGGCCCGCACGCACATACTCGGCGTTGTCCCACAGACGTTGGACGTGTTCGGGTTCTTTTTCAATGATGTCCAGCGCGGCGAGCGCGGCGGCGGCGTTGTGCGCGGGCAGGCTGGCGCTGAACGCAAACGAGCGCGCAAAATGCTGAATGTAGTGGATCACGTCGGCGTCCCCGGCGATGAACCCGCCGATGGAGGCCAGCGATTTGCTGAACGTGCCCATGATCAAGTCCACTTGATCGGTCAGACCGAAGTGTGCGGCGGTCCCGCGCCCCTCAGCTAACACGCCGATACTATGCGCGTCATCGACCATCACACGCGCGCCGTGCCGCTTGGCAATCGCGACGAGTTCCGGCAACGGGGCGATATCGCCGCCCATGCTGTACACGCCGTCCACGATCACGAGCTTCCCGGCTTCTTTCGGCAGCTTGCGCAGCACGATGTCCAGGCTTTCGGGATCGTTGTGCGAGAAGCGTTTGATCTCGGCCTGCGCCATACCGCGCGCTATGAAGCAGCCATCAACGATGCTGGCATGATCGTCTTTGTCGAGAATGGCGTAGTCGCCACGCCCCACCAACGCCTGAATCGTACCGACATTGGTCTGGTAGCCGGTCGAGAACACAATCGCGGCTTCTTTGCCGACAAATTGCGCCAGCCGCCGGTCCAATTCGAGGTGGAATTCGAGCGTGCCGTTGAGAAAACGGCTGCCGGTGCAGCTTGTGCCAAACTGCGCGAGCGCGTCTTGCGCCGCCTGCACCACGCGGGGATCGTTCGTGAGGCCCAGGTAGTTATTGGAGC
>CBEVZO010000302.1:0-5449 GCA_965554365.1 uncultured Anaerolineae bacterium | reverse complement strand
GGCCCGCATCGATGCGCAGTTCACCGGCTATCGGATGCCGCTGGGCGGGGTGCAGTGGGCGTTTGACGAACAAGATGGGATCAACTGGATTGTCTTGCCGGTTGAGCAAGACCGGAGCTTCGATGAGGGCCTGATGATGCCGGGACACATCCGGCGCAATATCAACCGCGCCCGCCGCGCGAAGCTGTTCGACGACTACTATATTGCGCACGCCTGGGATGCGGGCGACGCTGATACGGACACTCGCGCATTGATTCCGGCGGGTGAAACGGCGGCGGACCTCGTGCCCTGGGAAAAGTTGCGCTCACCGCGTGCCACGAGCACGTTAGCTGTGCTGGACCGTGCTGCGCGGTTCGATCATCTGTTGTGGCGCGGATTGCTGCGCGTGATTAACGGCGTGGGCATTGGCGTCACGGTGACGTTGGGCTTCTTGATCGCGACGGCGTTGGCGGCGGGCATTATCGCGACTGCCGCAGCGGTGATCACGCCTGCGATGCTGTTGGTGGCGGTGGCGGTAGGTGGCGTGCTGATCATGACCGGCCTCGCAACTTCTGGGGCCGCCGTTGATCCGAAGAGTTTGATCACGGTGGACATGGAGGCGCTCGCGCCTGCACGTCGTCCGCTGCGCGACGGTATCGCGTGGGACCCGCTCGATCCGATTGTGTACGGCGTGGTCTATGAGCAGGATGCGCAGGGCAACCGGGTGGCGATGCTCTACCGGTTGGGGCAATGGGATGTGATGTAGTGTAACGTAACGGGCCGAAGTTAGTGCGTTGGCCGTTGTGGGCCTGCTGCTGTGGAAACGAGATGGATTGGTATACAGTAGCAGGCCTGCGGTGATTCAGGGCGTTGGTTTACCCCTATCCCCCCGGCCCCCTTTCCCCGCAGGCGGAGAAAGGGGGAGTCAGGCATGTGCGTAACTTACCCCAACGGCTCCAGCGGCTCCTTGCGGTGGCCGTACTGGATCGGCGTGCTGGCGTCCGGCGCGCACCAGCGGACCCCGTTGGCAAGCACCTGTCGCACTTCCGGCTGGAAGTAGATCGGATACGTTTCGTGACCGGGGCGGAAGTAGAAAATCTTGCCGCGTCCACGCCGCCACGTCGCGCCACTGCGGAAAACCTCACCGCCCGCGAACCAACTCACGAAGATCAGCGTTTCGGGCTGCGGAATGCCGAAATGCTCGCCGTACATCTCAGCCTGCGGAATCTCGAACGACGGCGGCAGTCCGGCGGCGATGGGATGACCCGGCTCGATCACCCACAGGCGCTCTTTCTCCTCGGCTTGGCGCCACCACAGGTTGCACGATGTGCCCATCAGCTTGACAAAGATTTTCGAGAAGTGCCCGGAATGCAGCACGACCAGGCCCATGCCATCCAGCACGCGCGCGTGAACGCGGTCCACAATCGCGTCGTCCACCTCACCGTGCGCCATGTGGCCCCACCACATCAGTACATCGGTCTGCGCGAGGACGTCCTCGGTGAGGCCGTGTGCTGGCTCGTCGAGCGTGGCGGTGCGGACATTGCATCCGGCCTCGGTCAGCGCTTGCGCGATTACCGTGTGGATGCCGTCGGGATAGATCGCTTTGACTTTCGCGTTATGTTGTTCGTGACGAAACTCGTTCCAGACCGTCACGCGCAGTGCATCACTCATCTAATTTGCTCCCTTGCGAAGGTAATTGAAATAATTGTGTGGGGCAAGGACTCACGCCCTTCTCCGCCCCAGTAACGTGTTGTTCCCGTGAAACGCGAAATGCTTCATCGAACAACTCAAGGTGTGACCGCACACGCGTCAAACCATCCGTAACTATCACCTGTAAGTTTGCACGTTCCTCATCTGTCAGATCAGGCTCCATACACAACAACGCGTGGGCCGCTTGCGCCAGATTAAGCGGGCTACGCAGATCATACATGCATGACCGCCAAAAATAATCCAGATCTACCCCATCAGCAGCAGACATAACAGTACTACTCCTTGCATTTGTCCAGCATGTTAGCAATTACGACCCGCGCGCCGGTCATGTCGTGTCACTCTGCGAAACCTAGTTCTCGACTTTGACGACCGCCCCGCCCTGTGCCGCCGACGCTTTGATCGCATCCCACAGCTTCGCCATACGCAAACCCACTTCCGGCGGGCTGAGATTTTCAAGCTGACCGCTGCGCACCTGCAAGAATGTTCCCCAGGGGCCTTTGGACGCCTCCACTTTCACGTTGCGGAAAGTCTTGTTGCCGTGCTTCTGCATCTTCAACTGCTCGCCCCACGCCCCCGTGATCAGGATCGCTTTGGTCCCATACACGCGGATATCCGATTTGCATGTGCGGATCGTGCTTCCACAGCCATGCATCGTCACCACCGCGCCGGACGCCAGCTTCGCCATCACCGTGCCCATGATGTCTACGGGCTTGTCCAGCGGATCAAGCCACGCCGCGACCTCGACAAAATCCTGATCTGCGAGATCAGCGACGGTGTTGAGCATGTGCGCGCCGGTATCGAACATGAAGCCGCCACCCGCGATCTCCGGGTCCTGTCGCCAGGTGTCTGTTTGCGCCGAGTGCCAGCCTTGCCAGATCGTCGCGCTGATGCTGCGCAGTGTGCCGAGCGTGCCCTCACGCCACATCGTGACCGCCTTGCGCACCTGCGGCGACAGGCTACCCTGAAACGCCACGACGAGGTGCTTGCCAGTGCGATCCCGTGTCGCGATCAGGCTGCGCGCTTCCCCCGCGTGCATGACCATCGGCTTTTCGAGCAGCACATCGAGTCCGGCTTCGAGCGCGGCCTTTGCGTGATCGTGGTGGAACTTGTGCGGCGTCATGATAAACACCGCATCGAGTTGATCGGCATAGTCGCGCAGCAGTTGGTCGATGTCGGTCACCTGCGGCGGCGCTTGCACGCCCTGTTCCGTGAACACCTGCGCGGCAGCGGCATAATTCTCCGCTGACGGATCGCACAGCGCGATCACCTCGGTCGTGTCTTGTTGATCGAGCAAATTCGGAATATAACGGTAGCGTGCCCAACCGCCGGCACCAATCAACGCCGCGCGGACACGAGTGGGGGTAGTCATAAGCCAAAATCTCCTGCAAAAGTAATCATGAAAACCGGTTTAGTCACGTCTTCTCACTATATCACGATTCGGGCAGGACACGCACAGAAATCACGTTATACTGTCCGACGTACGACACCTATCATATCAGGAAGGAATACTCAGCATGTCCACGCCATCATTCACCATCGCGACGCTGGCGGAGAGCGCCGTTGTGCGCGAGGCCGACGCATCCGGAGCCATCTACAAGGCCGTGTGGCCGACATTCATGCGCCAAGACCCGGTGGCCGACGCCCATTGGGACCAGTTGATTCGCGAGTTCCCAGAGTATCAGTTCGGGCTGCTGGATGCAAAGTCCGGGGCGCTGCTGGCGCTGGGTAACAGCATTCCGTTGGTGTGGAGCGACCATCTCGCCAACCTCCCCGCGCGCGGCTGGGACTGGGCTTTTGAGCAGGGTTGCGCGGATCGAGACGCGGGACGCACCCCCACGATGCTCTGCGCGCTATCGATCGCGATCTGGCCGGAGCATCAGGGCAAGGGCCTGAGCCAGCACGCCGTGCGCGCCATGAAGCAAATCGCCGTCAACAATGACCTGGACGGATTGATCGCGCCCGTGCGTCCAAGCCAAAAAGCGCAGTATCCACTCACATCGATAGCGCGTTATGTGCAATGGCAGCGGCCCGACGGGCTGCCGTTTGATGCGTGGCTGCGCGTCCATGTACGGCTGGGCGCGTCGATCATCAAGGTCTGTGCCGAGTCGATGCGTATTCCCGGTACGGTGGCGCAGTGGGAACACTGGAGCGGCATGGCGTTCCCGGATTCGGGCCCGTATGTCGTGCCGAGCGCGTTGGTCCCAGTGGACGTGGATCGCGAGCAAAACGCGGTCGTGTATGTCGAACCGAATGTGTGGATGCACCACCCGATCAGGTAAAGCACAGAGCGCCGTATGGGGCATCCCAGCAGTCCTTCACGTCGCTGCGGGCTGTCGCAAAAGGTGAGGCGTATTTGCGCAGCCCTGCGCGCGGTTGCGGACCGCTGGGGAGCCTGGGAGTCCGCGCCATCGCCCCGATCCAGGCGGTCCGCAGCGTCGTGAACGGGACGCGCGAAAACCCAACCTCACCCCCCGGCCCCCTCTCCCGCCAAGCCGGAGAGGGGGAGCAAACCGCACGACCTACGCGTCCCGCTGGAACAGACACAATGCGAAACCAAACGTCTCCCGGCCCCAACGCAAATAACGATCCCGGACACGGCACGCCTGCGCCTGCACCGCATGGCACAACGGATCGTCGGGATGCTCCGCCGCGTACCGTTCCAGCGCATAAACATACAACCACTCGTAATGTTCCCAATCAGCAGGACTGCTCGTCGCGCAATACAGCGGAATCAGGTTATGGTCGATGCCACACTTCACCAACCCCGCATAATCAGTGTAGACATCCTGCGTCACACCAAGGTGTTCGAGCAACTCAGGAGCCGGATCACGCGCCCAAAACGAATCCCCCGCCAGCACATAACCGCCTGGTTGCACCAACGCCCGCAGCGCGTGCAGCGTCGCACAGAAGTCGCCGTAAATGTGCGTGGACCCCACACAAATCGCCAGCGCCAACGACTCCGGCGTGACCTCATACTTGCGCACATCGCCTACCCGCAAATCGACCAACTCCGGTGTAACCTGCATCGCGCGCCGCCGCCCGGCGTTAATCAGGCGCACCGCGAGATCGAACCCCACGCCCATCACGCGATACCGTTCCGCAATATGGATCAGCAGTTCGCCCTTACCACAACCTGCATCCAACACACGCGCCTCGCGCGGCAAGCGCAGTAGTTCGATCAAGTCTTTCACGCGTAGGGGATTCACGGGACTACAATACGTGTGATAACGATGGGCGATAGCGGAGATCACAGTCGGATCGGGCGACATAACGCACCTCCTCTGTGCAGTACCAAAAACCCGGCTGGGCGGTGGACCGCAGCCGGGTGTGAAAGTCAGGGCGTCAGGGCCACCTGAAACGTCCCGTTTTGCACCTGCGCTCTAGCATTTCGCGCAGAAGTGAAATTGCTGTTGTAGCGCAGCGCGAGGTCGAACATTTCCAGCGCCCGACTGGTGTCCCCCTCTGCCGCGTAAGCCATGCCTTTCCAGTAGTAGCTTTCTTCGACATAGCGCGTGTTGGCGATATTCACATCCGCCAACGCACGCACATTAGTGTACTCGCCGATGCTGTAATATGCCTCAAACGGGCCGAACTGATACCACATCATGCGGAACGGCAGATTCAGTTGCAGCGCCTGATCATAGGCAATCGCGGCGTTGTCATACTGGCCCCGTTCCACATACACCGTACCCATGTTGAACCACGCCCAGCGGTCATCCCCATCACGGCTGGCATCATCTCGCGCCGCCGCTAGCGCCGC
>CBEVZO010000301.1:0-5449 GCA_965554365.1 uncultured Anaerolineae bacterium | reverse complement strand
AAGCCACGCAGAAGTTGCTCCAGGCGCTCAGCCTGATCAAACGTATCATTTTCCCCGGCAATGAGCGCCCACTCCAACGAGACCCGCCGCTCGGTCTGCGCCACATAGTAATGTGCTGCGTCCATCAAATCTGCTAGCGGCCAACGTTTATTGACCGGCAGCAGAGCGCTACGTTCTTCATCGCTCGCCGCGTGCAGACTGATCGCCAGTACTACCTGCAACTGCTCGTCGGCGAAACGGCGCATCTCTGGGACCAGCCCGACCGTACTCAGCGTAATGTGGCGTTGCCCGATGTTCAATCCCGCATCGTCATTCAGTCGTGCAATCGCAGCTAGCGTGGCCTCGTAGTTGTGCAGCGGCTCGCCCATGCCCATCAACACAACATTGCTCAGGCGCTCACCTGCGGCTGCCAACTGCCGCGCAAACACCAACGCCTGCTCGACAATCTCGCCCACCGTCAAATGCCGCGCGAAACCCATCTGCCCGGTCGCACAAAAGACACAACCCATCGCGCACCCTGCCTGAGTACTGATGCACGCGGTGCGCCGCTGGCCGTCGTACTCCATCAACACACTCTCAATCAACTGTCCATCAGGCAACTGCCACAGCCGCTTGACCGTTTGCTTGTCAGTGGAACGCAGTTCCGCCGCGTGAGCCAACACCCCCAATTGAAATTCACTATCCAGGCGGTCACGCAGCGCTTGCGGGAGCGTGGTCATCGCGTCAAAAGCCGTAACTTTGTGCTGGTACAACCATTCCCACACTTGCCGCGCGCGGTAGGCGGGCATATCCCAGGCAGCCAGCACCGCCGTCAGTTCATCTAGCGCCAGATTGTACAGATTTCGTTTATCCACAACATCACTCAGCAATCTATCAGCAGTCCATCAGCACACAATCACACGGTTTCGGCAACCGAGGTTGCTACACAGAATCTAACACCAGATCGCGGCACTGTCACACAACACGCTCTGACGAATAGAACCATTCACCAGAGCGCGCAGAAAAAGCGCTAAATTAGCGTACTTATCGAGCTTACTGCCCGAAAGGCGTCGGCGAGGGGAACATCAACGGCGTGGGCACAGCAGCAGTCGTCGGTACAACCGGCGAAGCCCCTAACCACACACGCCAGCGACTCTCGACTTCAGCAATCGTCAGCCCTGTGACCTGCTCAAGCGCCACGATACGCGGCACACCGTTACGGAGTGATTCCATTAACACGCGGTGCGCCTCCAACCCATAGGTTTCGGTGAGCCACCGGAAGAACGAGTACCCGATATCGTACCCATCACGCCCGTGTTGCCCGCGAATGCTGGGGCCGGTGGAGGCGAATAATGCCGCCAAGTCGCCGTTGATCGCCATCTGCCGCGTACGAGCAAGATAATCATAGCCCCGATGGAGTTCAAAAAACGAAGCGTTGCCCTCCATGAACCAGTCAACTGGCATAAAGCCCACAAACTCCATTTGATAGAGATGCGCCACCTCATGCGGCACAACACCATACGTGAGATTGCGAAATCCGGCGGCAAAAGACCCTACCTGCACCGTCGCGCCCCAATCGGCCCGCGTGGTTCCCGCCGACCCCACACCGCCCAGCCCCACACGCCATTCGTTCCATGCCGCGCGATCACCAAACAGGATCGCGCGTGGTTTGTACGACAGCAGATCGCCCCACGCCGCGCGGTACATTTCGCGTTGCTCGGCCATCGCGTCCATTACCATCTGATTCGCCTCAGCGCCTAGCCCGGTGGTGAACACAATGATGTCATCGCTTTCGGTCCGCACCCACTCCCGGCTGTTATCCGCATATTCGGTATACTGTGGCGCGGTCTGGAACGCATTTCCCACTGTATCGCGCACTTCCCACCAATACGTTACCCCTACCCAGGGTGGCACACCATCACCCAGGCCAGGAGTCCACGCCGCACTCAACACGCCTGTGTCAGCGTCAACCTCAAGAGGCCGGCTGCGTTGCGTACCCGGCGCGTGCGTCCACACGATGCGCCCACCCTCAATATCGCCCGCGCTGCTGCTGATATGCGCTGTGAACAAAAATCCGTCCGGGTAATGACTCTCGAATGCGAGATCACGTACGGTCCACACCGCGTCAGGGTCCGCTTGAGCGAGAACATCCACATGCGCCACTATAGGGGCCGCCGCTACCGGAGTCACCTCTGTGACCGCCTGCTCCAGCACGGCGCTGCCCACCGCCGCGATCATCACAAACACACACACTGTCACCAGCACACGCACCCACACCCGGTTCCGCTTCATCCTTAAGTTTGCTCCTCAGTTGCTCCCCAGTTGATCTGTTGTGCGCCCGACAGTGTCCCGATCTTGCCGGGCAGGTTACTCAAGCACCCCACGCCATGCTGCATGTAATGCCGCCAGTGAGTCATACACCACATCCGCCTGCACGCTGGCCGTGCGCGCCATCTCAGGTGTAGTAATGCCGGTCAAGACCACCGCTGTACGCATCCCGGCGCGCTGCCCGCCCAGGATATCGGTTTCTAAGCGATCACCCACCATCAACGCCTGTTCCGGCGCAACCTCAAGCCGCCGCAGCGCCACCTCGAACATCGCGGTTTCCGGCTTTCCGATGATCAGCGGCTCAACATCAGTCGCCGCCTGGATCGCCGCCAAAATGCTGCCGTTGCCCGGCGCTAGACCCTCCGGGATTGGAAAGGTGCGGTCGCCGTTGGTCCCAATAAACGTGGCCCCGGCGCGGATATGCAGCGCGGCAGTCTTCAGGCGCTTGTAAGTTACGTCGAAGTCCATCCCCACCACGACGAGTTTCGCGCGACCGGGGGCCTCAGGAAAACCGCGCTCCGCTAACCCCTCGCGGATACCCGCCCCGCCAATTACGTACACGGGCGTGCCCGCAGGATACGTCTGGCTGATGTAATCCGCCGTTGCCACTGCCGAGGTAATAATCTGGTCAGGCTCTACTGGAATGCCGATCCCTGTCAGGCGTTCGACGTACATCCCCACCGTTTTTGTGCTGTTGTTGGTCGCGAACGCGTACCCGATCTCGTGACGTGCAGCAAACGCGAAAAACTCGGCGACGCCGGGCTGCACCTCTGTGCCCCGCCAGAGTACACCATCCATATCCAACACTACGGCTCGTATCGTGCGCAGATCAACTGTCATGTGTGTTTTTTCCCCTTATGTGAACAAAATACAACATCACCAAGGCGATTATAGCAGGTTAACCACGCATAGATAATACGCCGTCTGCGCCGACCTTTTGCCTCTGCACGAAAGCCCCGCAAAATAAATCTTGGCGGCTGGCGTGCCGCGTGGTATGATGTGCGATACGCAATTCGATAACCTGGAAACACTCTTATCCAGAGCGACAGAGGGACCGGCCCAATGAAGTCGCGGCAACCTCCACGTGGTCTCAGGTTCGGCTGACCAGCGTGGAATGGTGCCAAATCCGTCAGGTAATCTGGAAGATGAGAGCGTAACCGCCTACCTCATACACTATGTGAGGTTAATGTGCGACAACGCCCCCTGGAGAGTGCCACAGGGGGTTTTTATGTACCCCCTGGACGAAATCAGGTCTAGCCGTCGTACACAGAAGGAGCTACCGTGAGCGACAATCAAAGTAGTACAACGTTTATGTCTTCTCCCCAGTTGTTCTTCACGTCTGAATCGGTGACTGAAGGACACCCCGACAAGATTTGCGACCAGATTTCGGACGCAGTGTTGGACGCCATCTACACCGATGATCCGCACGCGCGCGTCGCATGTGAAACTGCCGTCACGACCGGGTTAGTGCTAATCATGGGCGAAATCACAACCAACACTTACGTGGACATCGCCACGATTGCCCGCGACGTGATCCGGGACATCGGCTACACACGCGGCAAATTCGGCTTTGACGCGGATACTTGCGGCGTGATTGTCTCGATCAAAGAGCAATCCGGCGATATCGCGCAGGGTGTCGATAGCGCGCTCGAAGAACGCAGCGGCGAATGGACCGAAGCCGAATTGGACGCCGTCGGTGCAGGTGACCAGGGTATGATGATCGGCTTTGCATGCGACGAAACGCCGGAATTGATGCCCCTTACAATCATGCTGGCGCATAAGCTGGCCCAACGGCTGTCTGAAGTCCGGCGCAACGGCACGATGCCGTATCTGCGGCCCGACGGTAAAAGCCAGGTCACAGTTGAATACCGCTATGGCAAAGCTGTACGCGTGGACACAGTATTGGTTTCCAGCCAGCATGCGCCGGAGATCTCCAGCCAGCAGATTCGCGAAGATATGCTCGAACACGTCATTCGCCCCATTATCCCCGCCGACCTGCTGGACGAGGATACTAAATACTTCGTGAACCCCACCGGACGTTTTGTGGTCGGTGGCCCGCTGGGTGACGCAGGCGTGACCGGACGCAAGATCATCGTCGATACCTACGGCGGTATCGCGCGGCACGGTGGCGGTGCATTTTCGGGCAAAGACCCGACGAAAGTGGACCGTTCAGCCGCGTACATGGCCCGCTACATTGCCAAGAACGTTGTCGCTGCGGGGCTGGCCTCCCGCTTCGAACTGCAAGTCTCGTATGCGATTGGCGTCGCGCGTCCGCTGTCGATTTCGATTGAGACGTTCGGCACCGGCAAAATCTCCGACGAGAAAATCGTCGCATTGATCGAGAAGCACTTCGATCTCCGTCCCGCCGCGATCATCCGCGATCTGGACCTGCGCAAGCCACAATATCTCCAGACCGCCGCCTACGGGCACTTTGGGCGCAACGATCTCGACGTGGCCTGGGAAAACATCGATAAGGCCGATATTCTGCGTAAGGAAGCTGGTCTTTAACCCGGAACAACACAACAACACAACACTGAGGGCGCAACGTTGCGCCCTTTTTGCATACCAGAATGCACGCTGGGCTGCACCGAACGTTAGGAGATTGTTTGACCGTGCCGTGACGCCAATGTTATGATGTGCGCAGTTCACACGCAACATTACCCGCGCACGCACCACTTAACGCGCTTGGAGGCTCACCATGCGTCATATCAGAGTCTATTGGAACGCCTTTAAAACGGTGGCGCTGATGGTCTCGTTCACCGTCAACATGGTATTGTTGATTGTGCTGATGATCGTGATGATGCAGATATTCCATATTAAAAACGGGATTTTGGAACCGTTGATTGATGGACTGCACGGCAACTTTGTCGGTATGGACGAAGCCGTGATCGAACGTACCATTGAAGTAGAAGATGTGATTCCGGTGCAGTTTGATCTACCGCTGAATCAAAGCACCAATGTAGTGTTAACCGCCGACGTGCCGATTGCTGCCAGCGCCTCATTCACACTACCGGGCGGCGGCGGGGTGATCAACGGACGTGTGGACATTGTGCTGCCCGAAGGTCTGGTACTGCCTGTGCAACTGGACATGATCGTGCCGGTGGACACAACGATTCCGGTCAATCTGCCGGTGGATGTGTCG